>NZ_JQMR01000001.1:300000-600000 GCF_000744825.1 Carnobacterium mobile DSM 4848 | reverse complement strand
CCGACGAAAAATCAGTCGAATGATGAAAAATAGAGGATTAAAATCGAGCTATACTGTTGCTTATTTTAAAGTACATCGTTCTACTTGCAATGAAGCAAAAACGACAAACGTATTGAATCGTAAATTCTTAAGAGACAACCCATTAGAAGCGATCGTAACAGACTTGACTTATGTACGAGTCGGGAAAAGATGGCATTATATCTGTTTCATTTTGGATCTGTTCAATCGAGAAAATCTCGGCTATTCTTGTGGTGAACATAAAGATGCCGTTCTAGTAAAAAAGGCATTTAGCCGTATCAAACAACCTCTGACAGAGGTTGAGATTTTTCATACCGATTATGGAAAAGAGTTTGATAACCAAGCTATTGATGAATGATTAACAACTTTTGACATTAACCGATCCTTGAGTCATAAAGGCTGTCCTTTTAATAATGCCGTAGCTGAATCAACTTATAAGTCGTTGAAAGTAGAATTTGTCTATCAATACACATTTGAAACCTTACAACAATTGGATTTAGAGTTATTTGACTATGTCAATTGGTGGAACCACCTTCGGTTGCACGGCACACTTGGCTACGAGACACCGGTTGGTTACCGTAACCAGAGGTTGGCGCAGCGAATCCTTGATAATGAGCTCGGATGTGCTAACGCTAGCGCGGCAGTCTAACTTTAACCGTTGGCTCCTGCCGAAGATCGTCACATCCGAGGAGGCTCATTGTCAAGGACAATCGGAATAGCATACGAGAAGAAAATCAACACCTTATAAAATTTGTCAAAAAAACTGTTGCCATTCCAGTTATACCATTTTTAAAGGATTGCTTGTCGTGCTTTATTTTGTAGCACCTCTGGTTTATATCTGGTTGAAGTTTTTTGATGGAAAGTAAACATTAAGGATTTACATAAAAAATGTTGCCTCCAATATGATAATGAATCAGAAAAATTACAGATAGAAAAATAAACTAAAAAAAAGTAAAGGAAATGCATTTAGCTATATGAAGCAACCATTTTTTTAGAATGGTTGCTGTTTTATTTTATAACACATTAATCTATATATTACTTTGCAACGGGAACGTAAGTTCGTATAATTAATAAAAAAACAACATAAAGAAGGTGATTTGACTTGGAAAAAATTACCGAGAAAAAGATAAAACCATCAATCCATCTACTTCTGGTTACAACGATAGAAAAATGGCTAAGTGGCAAGGCATGTTATTATCCGAACATAGTGAAATGATGAATAATTTAAAGGTTAAAAATGAACAGAGCAATAATAAAAAAGAAAAACAATCACCAGAAACTATTTCGCAATTAGTAGAATCTTCTTACCGCCAAAATAGACCGATAGCAGTTCAAATGGGCTTGTTATTTAATGGCCTTTACGAAGAGGACATCATAGGAATGGTGTGTGGTTATTATGAAGGAAATGATTACATACAAACAAAAGAAGAATTAGTTATTTGCAATTTCGATTTAATACGGAATGTGGAGGAATATAAAACAACAAAATGGTTTGAGATATAAAATTTATTGGAGATTATTAAACTAGTTATGCTTTCTTATAATTGAAAAGGGTGTGTTAAGAGTGATAAAAATGGATTATTCCTGTCAACATAGGCGGGATCTTATTTGTATTGATGTAAAATCTTTTTTTGCTTCAGTTGAATCCGTAAAGAGAGGAATCCATCCTTTAAATTCTTATATAGTTGTTATGAGTAATCCTGAATTAGCGGGTGGATTAGTTCTAGCTGCTTCACCAAGAGTAAAGAAAGAGTATGGAATAAAAACCGGTTCAAGAAAACTTGAAATTCCAAAAAACTCAAAAATAGAAATAGTCGAACCGCGAATGAATTTATATATTCAAGTAAATGGAATGATTAATGATATTTTCAGAGAGTTTGTATCAGATGAAGACATTCATATTTATAGTATAGATGAAAGTTTTCTAGACGTTACTCACTCTCATGCACTTTATGGAACAACTTATGAAATTGCTAGAAAAGTACAGCAAACAATATGGCAAAGGTTAAAGTTGGTAACAGCTATCGGTATAGGTGATAATCTTCTGCTTGCCAAGTTAGCATTGGATAACGAAGCAAAAAATAAACGCAGTTTTATAGCAGAATGGCGATACGAAAATGTACAGAAAACTATATGGAAAATACATCCAATAACAGACATGTGGGGAATTGGAGAACGTACAGCGCATAATCTTTACAAATTAGGCATTAATTCTATTTATCAGCTTTCGCAATACGATGTAGCTGCTCTAAAAAGAATTCATGGTGTAATAGGAGAGCAACTTTTTTACCATGCTCACGGTATAGATCAAAGTATCCTATCCGAAAAAGATAGACCTCAAACAAAATCATTTGGAAAGAGCCAAATTTTAAAAAGAGATTATACCGAACAGTATGAAATTGAAGTCGTAATTAGAGAAATGGCTGATGAGATCTCTTCACGTTTAAGGCAACACCATGCAGAAATAAGCGTAGTACAGTTATCTATCGGTTTTTCTAGAGATATTGTTGACGAAGGTTTTAACCATCAGATGAAAATATATCCAACCTGGTTTACATTTGTTTAGAAGTCACTATAACGAACAACCTGTTAGACAAATCGCAATTCATTGCGGGAAAATAGATTATAAAAATAATTTACAATTAAATTTTTTTGAACCACCAGAAAAAACAATCCATAAAGAAGAGTTAGAAATAGTAATAGACAGAATCCGAGAACGGTATGGTTTTACTTCTTTAATGCATGCTAGCAGCTTATTAAGAGGCGGAACAGCCATTCAAAGAAGTCAAATGGTTGGCGGGCACAAAGGATAATGAAGAAATGACAATAATAGAAGAAATGATTCAAAATTATAATGAAAATAAACTATCATTAGAAGATTTACAAGAAGGTTTATGGGAGCTATCAGAAAATGCATTAAAATCTATTTTCGAAACAACTCTAAATTATTACCTATCATTATCCGAAAAACTGAGTATACCAAATAAATAATTTGGCTATACTTAGTTAAAATAAAGAAAATAGTTACTTTTTTCTAAAAATCTTAGTTTTTAAAGCCGTTAAGTAAAAAGAAGTACGGACAAAAAAACGGATGTACTTTTTTAAATTATAGAAATACTTAAACTCCTAGTACGCTTTATTAACTAAAAATGATGTAATGAATCATGTAAACTGGCTTATACTATGAGAAGAATATTTGTCAAAAAATAATATTTTTCTCGGAGCAAGTTTAAGTTTGTATTTTATTTATTTTAATTTCTTTAGTTAAAACTTCACTCGTTTCTGCATATTTTTCTTAATTTGCGAATCAGTTATCCGTTAACTTAAAAAAAACACAAAAAAAAAGTTGAAAGCGCTTCAATTTAGTAGTAAAATATAGTTAATACTAATAAATGAGGGAAACAACGTGAACTTAGAGCAACTAGTAATTCTTCTTATGGGCTTTCAATCTAATTGAAATATGTCAGGTGTTTAAATTTTGCTCTAAAATATAATATTTATTATATTTAGTTAAGCCAAGCTGCAAATTATCAAAAAGCAATTATTGCTTGTAAAATATAATATTTATTATATTTTACAAGCATGAGACGGTTTATTTTACTCTGTAAAGTATTAGTTTTGAGAACGA
The DNA here is from genome assembly GCF_000744825.1 of Carnobacterium mobile DSM 4848. Taxonomy (NCBI): domain Bacteria; kingdom Bacillati; phylum Bacillota; class Bacilli; order Lactobacillales; family Carnobacteriaceae; genus Carnobacterium; species Carnobacterium mobile. Next base: position 596,354 of record NZ_JQMR01000001.1, on the reverse strand, counting down.
ATCTATTTCTTCTTCAAAAATCACATATATTCACAATCGAATTAAACCTTTCATTGAATTTGCGAAACTATTGTGTAATATTCTATTTTTTAATTATTAGGAGATGATAATTTTGTATAAAAAAATTAACTGGAGTGAAACAGAGTACATTCAATTAGATTCTATTTTTTTTGAAAATGAAACTCAAAGTAGTTCTGAATTATCATCCGGTACAAACTTGTTGAACCCAACAACAATTATTAAAGATAATTTTTTAAGAAAGAATATAAGTATAAGCGATATTAATATTTACACTAGTCCCTTAGGAACTTCATCATTGAGAAATGCGGTTAGGCAATATGAGACTAGTTATTTTAATATAAATTTCCCTGATGATTATACTCCTTTTATGACTAGTGGTGCTGCAGATGGACTAAGAATTATTTTCCAGTTTCTTAAAGAGAAAGAAATGGATAATATTTTGGTTTTGGGATTGCAATATCCGATTGTTTTTCAGTCAATAACAAACGTAAATCTATCATTTTATCAACTACTTGGTCATAGCTTTAATGATGGATATCTTCCAAAACCAGAAGATATACAATGTTTTTTAGACGAATCAAGCATAAAATTTAGTGCGTTATTTTTAACTCAACCTAATAATCCTACAGGAACTCTATACAAAAACGAAGATTTTTCTAAAGTAGTTAGAATGTGCAAAAAAAATAATATTTATATTATATATGAAAAAATTGGATCAGACATTCCGTGTAGATATAGTGATTCTTCAAATATAGACCATGGATTTTCTATAGAGCTATATAAATACTGGGATAAATTTATTATTATTGATAGTTTATCAAAAAAAAGAGCTATAAGTGGTTTAAGAATAGGATATGTTCTAGCTAATAAAGAAGTATGTAACTATGCAAATCTTATTAGGTTTGGTGATTGTCCAATTACAATTGGACATGAGGCTATAAAAAAAGACTTGTTATTATCTTCTCTTGTCGCACTAGAAGCAAGGGGAAAGGTTACAAATTTAGTTCATATGAGTAGTTATGATGTCCAAAAAAAAGATATAAATGATTACAAAGAAACTATCTTATCTAACTTAAGAACTTTTTCGCTTACTTTATCAAAGTACATCGATAATATAACATGTATAGATTCAGGATTTAATTGTTTGATTAAATTAAACTTTTCGTGTAATGAATTTGAATTTGCAAAAGATTTATTTGAGTCTCAGAATTTAATTATATATCCACTTAATTGCTTTACATTAGTTCCAACTAAAAAATTAAAAGAAAATAAATTGATATTTAGACTTTCTTTAGCAGAAGAAGAAAGTACATTTAAAAAAAGCATCAATAGTTTGAATGAATATCTATCTAAGCTGGATGTTAATACTAAGTGACTTATTATATCGCCTATAATCATTAGTAAATATTTATGGAATTTTATAGAAAGTGAGAGAATGAATATTGTGAATGTTAAACAAATAATTCAAGCTCAAATATATACTTTAAAACTTATTAACAAGGTCACTAAGGGAAGAATCCCTTTTAGCATTGGATTAAATATAGCTAATGGCATAGTGGAGTTTACAAGCTCAGTTTTTTTGATAAGTTATATTATGAACTCTTTCACTAAAAATGTTGAATTAGAGAAAGTGATAGTAGTAGTAATTGGAATAGCATTTTGCAAACTTGTAACGAATGTAATGAATTCTTTCTTCGAGAACGTTTATGTAGAGCAATCAAATTTAAAAATACAAAAAAATGTTCTTGAAATGATTTATAGAAGGTCAATTAATATTGATATGGAAGAATTCGATAATCCAAAATTTTATGATACTTTTGTTAAAGTATTAGAACGGACTAGTGTTACAATTTTCGATTTATTAAAATTACTTGAAGAATCTGTAAAGCTTTTAAGTTATTCAATAGTAGCTTGTTACTTTATATATAAAATCAATCCTTTTTTCATTTTAGTTCTTATACTACCAATCATAGTAGGTGGGTTTGTTAGTAAAGAAATAACAAACATTGAGTATCTATTGTATGAAAAAAACCAAAAAGAGGAACGTAGAAGGTCATATATATTTAGAGTGTTTCATATGAAAAAGTTTGAAAGTGAGTTGTTTACAACTTCAATTGGTAACTTATTAATAAATAAATACAGCCAGTCTTCAGTAAAAATACAAAATCAATTAAGAAGAGATGGAAAAAAAAGATGGAAGCTTCAGTATTATTTTTATTTATCAAATGAAGTGATAACTGATTTAATTACATATGTTTATACAACGTATGAAGTTTTAATTAGTAAAAGACTATTATTAGGAGATTTTTTCCTATTAATTGATTCTCTAGGAGATGTAAGTCAATCTCTTAAGCGTATAGTTGCAATTATTATAAAAGTATATGGAAATTCAAGATATTTAGAAGATTTTAGATTGTTTCTCGAATATATTCCCAAAAGTGAAAAAAAAGAATCAAAAGTACTATCAAATATTAATAATTTAAACTTTTGTTTCAAAAATGTTTCATTTAGATATAACGGTAACGATAAAAATAGTTTGGATAATATTAATTTAAATATATCTAAAGGCGAAAAAATAGCTATAGTAGGAGAAAATGGTTCAGGTAAAAGCACATTAATTAAATTATTACTTGGTTTTTATGAACCGACTAAAGGAAATATATATTGTAACTCACAAAATATTACAGACCTTGATTCTAAGAGTTATAGAAACATTTTCTCAACTATATTTCAAGATTTTCAACTTTTTCCTTTTTCAATATATAAAAATATTACATTAAATAATGATAATGTAGTTGATATAAATGTTATTGATATACTAAAGGGAGTGGGATTATTTGATAAGATTGAAACGTTAAAAGAAGGGGTACAGACAGTTCTATATACAGATTTTGATAGTCAAGGTGTTGAATTATCGTATGGAGAAAAACAAAGGCTAGCTGTTGCAAGAAGTGTCTATCAAAAGAAAGAGATTGTTATTATGGATGAACCAACGAGCGCCATGGATCCAATTTCTGAAAGCAAACTATATGAACTAGTTAAAGAGAAATATTGGGAAAAAACTGTGATTTGTATATCACATAGATTAACAACTACTATGCAAGCCGATAAGATAATCTATTTAAAAGATGGATCAATTATTGAAAGTGGATCCCACGATGAACTTATTAGATTGAATGGGGAGTATGCTAAAAGTTTTAAAAGGCAATCTGAGAATTACTTAAATTAAAAAATCATAGAGGGATAAAGATGATAAAAATAATAAAAGAGAATTATTTTGTTTTAAAAAAACTATTTAAATTAAATTCCATTTTTATTGTGGTTGCAAGTATGGTTAGCTTACTAAACGGAGTTTCTATGGGTTTTGTGAATGTTATTTTTTTAGGCTATTTATTTGATTTAATACAAACAAAGGTTTCTTTTAGTTACTTAATTAATGTTTTTATATGGTTTGGTGGATACCTAGTTATAACTCATTTAATTTATTCATTATATGAAAAATACTATAAAGACATACAGATAGATAAGTTGAATAGTTCTATTAATGTAAAATTATTTCAAAGTGTCTTAAAAAGTATGGAAAGCATTAATGAAATACGTGAAGATTTTCTTTTCGTGTTTAAAGGAATTAAGAAAAAGGGACCTACGTATATCGATGAATGTATGAGTTTAGTTTTTAATATATCTATGCTTATTACGGTAATAGTATTTATGTTAAAAATGAGACAAAATTTTTTCATTCTAGTTTTTATATTTCAAGGGAGTTATACGCTATTTGAAAATAAGATAGCAGGTTTTAAAAGTGAGCAGACGGTTGCTGAAAAAAAATATTATAAAAAAAGTGAGTATATAGATAGGGTTTTCTATTTAAAAGAATTTGCTGGCGAAATAAGAATTCTTAATTTAAAGAATATCCTGTTATCAATATTTAGAAATAATATACAAGAATTTACTATTAAAAAAATGCATTGGGGAAAGAAAATTTTCTATTATCAAATGTTAGCTGAAGTATTTAAAATTGTTATTCTTTATGTGTCATTGCCCATATATGCAATGTACGAATTGTTTGTTCTGCGAACCATATCTTTAGGGTTATTTGCGGCAATAATGAATTCTATTGGTAGCATAGCCTTCAATTCATCAAGTATATCTAATTCAATAAAATTTTTCTCTGAGTCAAGTGTTTATATTGAAAAGTATAGAAAAATAGTGGTTAAAGAGGATAATATTATGGGAAATAAAAAACATTTTAAAGATAAGATTAATAAGATTTCGTTAGATAACGTGAGTTACAGATACAACAATCAAGAAGCAAATTCTCTAAATAATATATCAATTACGCTAATAAAGAATCAAAAAATTGCTATTGTTGGAGAAAATGGTAGCGGTAAAACAACTTTAATTAAACTTATATTAGGGTTATTAAAACCAACATCTGGACAAATCAGAATTAATGACACTGATTTTTCGCTTTTAAATAAAAATGATTATTATGACAAGGTAGGGTGTATTTTTCAAGAATTCAATGTTTTTGCTATAAGTGTTAAAGAAAATATATCATTAAAAGAAAATAATATAGATAGTAAAGTTCTTTGGAATTCTCTAAGAAATGTTGATTTAATAAAAATAATAGAAGGTTTAAAAAATGGAATAAAGAGCGAATTAACAAGAGAGTATGATAAACAGGGTGTCACTCTTTCAGGTGGTCAGAATCAAAAGTTAGCAGTTTCTAGAGCGTTTTACAGTAAATTTGACTTGATAATTTTAGATGAGCCTACAAGTGCATTAGATCCACAGTCAGAATATAATTTATTTAAAAAAATAAAAGAATATTTTACACATAATATTATGGTACTTATTACACATCGACTCTCTTCGGTTAAAGATGTAGATATGATTTACTTTATGAAGGAAGGGAGCATTTCTGAATATGGGAATCACGAAGAACTAATGAATAAAAACGGAGATTATAAAAAGTTATTTGAAATACAAGCTAGTAAATATAAGTAGTCATTAGTAAATTATATGTTTGTACAATAAGTAGACCTGAATAAACAATAAAATATATAAGGAGGAATTATTATGAATATATTAGTAACAGGTGGAGCGGGGTATGTAGGGAGTTTACTAGTTCCAGAACTATTAAAGAAAGGCCATAATGTGACAGTCATTGATTGGGCAATTTTTGGAGAAAATTGGATAATAGATAAGCAATATCTGAAAAAATTTTGTTTTATAAAGTCAGATATTAGGAATCAAGAAATAGTAGAAAAAGTAGTTAAAGAAAAAGATATTGTTATTCATTTAGCGGCTATGTCTAATGACGCAACCAGTGAGATAAATCCAGAATTGACAAAGAGTATTAATGTTAACGCAAGTAAAGTCTTAATTGATCTTTGTGCAAAATACAAAGTGAAAAAATTTATTTTTGCTTCATCTGCAAGTGTATATGGAATAAAAGATAATGATGATGTAACAGAGGAGTTACCTTTAGAACCTATAACTATCTATGCTGAGTCTAAAGTTGAAATTGAAGAGTATTTATTAAAAACATATAATAAATTTGGTCTAAATTATACTATATTAAGACCTGCAACAATATTTGGCTATTCTGATAGATTACGTTTAGATTTATCAGTAAATATTTTAACATATCAAGCTTCATTATTTAAACAAATCCAGGTTTTTGGTGGAAAGCAAGAGCGTCCTAATTTACACATCAAGGATATGGTTCGAGCATATCTTGCAATAATTTCTAAAGATTTCGATAAAACTAAATGTGAAATTTATAATGTCTCTAAAGAAAATTTAACTATAAACGAAATTGCAGATTGTGTAGTTGAAACATTAGATAATGAAACTAAGATAGTAATTAAAAATATTGTTGATCAACGTAGCTATAGATTATGTTCTGAAAAAGTTGAAAGAGATTTAAATTTTAAATGTATATATTCATTAAAAGAAGGAATAAAAGAGCTAGATGATTACTTTAAATTAAATTATGAAAAAGACTTTTCGAAAAAAAAATATAGAAATATAGATTTAGTAAAAGAATTAATTAAAACAGGAGTGATATCTATTGAGCAAAATTGAATATGTAAAATTATCTGTAACTGACGAAAAAATTAGAGAGCGCTATCTTGAGGAAATCGATAATGTTTTACAATCTGGTTCCTTTATTTTAGGTAAAGAAGTGGAGTTATTTGAAAATGTACTTGCAGAGTATCTAAATTGTAAACATGTAATTTCAGTTGGAAATGGTACAGATGCCTTATTTTTGTCTCTCTCAGCATTGGGGATAGGAGAAGGAGATGAGGTGATCACAGTAGCAAACAGTTTTATAGCAACCTCTAATGCTATAAAATTAGTTGGTGCAACCCCAGTATTTATTGACGTAGATGATTCAATGAATCTAGACCCTAACTGTATTAATAAAGCTATTACAAATCGCACTAAAGCAATAATACCTGTACATTTAGCTGGATTAGCTGCAAATATAGAAGAAATTATAAAATTTGCTCAAAATAATAATTTACTAGTAATTGAAGATTGTGCTCAAGCAATTGGTGTAAAAGTTAATAATAAAATGGTAGGAAACTTTGGGGATTTTGGTTGTTTTAGTCTTCATCCATTGAAAAACTTATCAGTATTTGGAGATGGAGGTTTTATTACAACAAATGATACTAGGTTGTTTGAAAAAGTGAAGTTATTAAGGAATCATGGATTAATCAATCGAGATACTAGTATTATGATTGGAGGAAATTCAAGATTAGATGAAATGCAAGCTGTATTAGGTAGATTGAATTTGGAATTTTTAAATAGTAATAATAGAAAAAGAGTTGAATATGCAACTTTTTATAAAGAAAATTTAAAAGAATATCCAATTACTTTTCCTCATGTATTTGAAAATACATCTCCAGTATTTAATACATTCATGATTTTTTATGAAGATAGAAATAAATTGCGCGAGTACTTGAAACAGTACGGTATTGAAACTAAAATTCACTATCCAAAACTAATCACTGAACAAAAGCTGTATTTAAACGAAAGAAAAGAAATAAAAAAAACAATAGATTTAAATAAGAAAATACTATCACTACCAATTCACCCTAAACATGAATTTAAAGAAATAGAATATATTGTGTACATCATTAAAAAATTTTTTGATACGTTATAAAAATTAAGGAGTTGCTTTTTTGGATAAAGTTATTTTATGTCACGGTTGTTTTGATATATTTCATATTGGACATTTGTATCATTTGCTTAAAGCAAAGGAGTATGGGGATTACTTGATTGTAAGTATAACTGGTGATCAATTTATTAATAAAGGGCCTAATAGACCAGCATATAACCAACATGAAAGAGAGCAAATACTATCTCATATTGATATTGTAGATAAAGTAATTGTGTCAAATTCTGTTAATGCTATTAATTCTTTGAAAGCGGTATCTCCAGACTATTTTGTTAAAGGAAGTGATTACAAGAATTCAGATAATGAAAATTTTTTAATGGAAAAAAAATTCTGTGAAGATAACAAAATAAAAGTAATCTTTACAGACGAAAGAACAAATTCTTCAACAGAATTATACAATAAATACTTTAAAATTTAAATTAGAGATGAGGAGAATTATTATGTATGATTATAATGATGCTGATAAATATTTTGTTGGGAGCGTTTCTTCTGGCTGGAACAAGATGGAGAATATTAACCCTTTAATTGTAAAAAAAGCAGAAAAATGCTTTTTATTGGATGATAAAAATGATATTTATACAGATTATTGCATGGGATGGGGTTCTCTTTTTTTGGGACATAATCCTAATTACTTAAGTCGTGTTTTTGAAGAAGCAAAGGATATCGGGTTTGGATTTCAATACGAAAATAAGTATCATCTTAAATTGGCTAAGCAAATCGTAAAGAATGTTCCCTCTGCTGAAAAGGTAAGATTTACTAATACTGGTACAGAGTCTACAATGCAAGCCATCAGAATGGCAAGGTCAATCACATCTAAAGAAAAAATAATTAAATTTGAAGGGCATTTTCATGGAGTAAATGACTATCTTAATTTCTCTAATGATGTTAGTAATATTGGTAAGAGACTATCAAATGGGACTATCGAATCTCTTCCTGGATCAAGTGGTATACCACTTGAAATGTCCAAGTATGTAATATCTTTAGCATATAATGATATAGAATCATTTGAAAAAATAATATCAGAGGAAGAAATAGCGGGCGTTATTCTAGAACCGATATGTTTAGCTTCAGCAATAATGTTTCCAAAAAATGATTTTTTAAAAAAACTTAGAAAGCTATGTACTGAAAGTAACATCATTTTAATTTTTGATGAAGTTATGTCAGGGTTTAGAAATAACATTGGAGGGGCTCAAAAGGATTTTGCAGTTACGCCCGATATTACGATAATCAGTAAAATTTTAGGAGGTGGTTTTCCAATTTCTGCGATAGTTGGTAAGAAAGAGTATATGGATATTTTGGATCCGGTTGGTGACTGTATCGTTAGTGGAACTAATAATGGGCGAATTCTAAGTGTCATTGGAGCTTATCATACAGTGAAATTTTTACAAGAAAATCCTAATGTTTATGAGTTAAATCAAAAAAATATGGATTATTTCATAAAAAATGTTAATGAGATTCTTAACAGAAAAAAAGTAGAGGGTATTGCACGTGGATATGGAGGACGTGTTAGTATCCATTTTGGAACAACTGAGTTACAAGATAATTATGAATCAGTTATAAAAACATGGGATAAAGAAAAGCATATGAGAGTCTATGACGAGGCGTTCAAAAACAAACTGTATGGTTTTTTATTGCCGTTATCACGATGCCCTGAACCAATATGTATTACTCCTATTCATACAAAAGAAATTCTTGATGAGACATTAAATATTTTTGAAAAAATTGTCATGGTTTAAAAGAGGACAGATATATGGAATATAAAGAATTTAAATATATAAAAGAAGAAAATTCATTTTTGGAAACAGTATTTAGTCAAGAAAATACTTTTGTTGGCATACGTAATACTTTAGAATTTGATAGTGATTTTAGCATTCCAGGAATATTTATATCTAATGTATATGATTATAGTTTGTCTACTAAAGATCAATTAATATCGATTCCTAACTGGATGGATTTTAAGTTAATAATTGATGGAGAATATATAAATTTCGATCATATACAGATTAATAATTTTGAAAAAAGCTTAGATTATTGTTCTGGAATGGTCACTAGTTTGATAAATTTTAAGCTAGATTCAGGCCATGAATTCACTCTCAAGAAAGAGGATATATTATCTTTATCTTATTCAAACGTTCAAATTAGTCGCTTTAAACTACTATCAAAAACTTTTTCTGGATCTGTTTGCTTTGAATCATGTGTAAATTATCGATATGGAAACGACTATCATGGAGGTTTTTTTGGAAATAACGTGAAATCACATCATTGGAAACTACTAAATTATGACTTAAAAGATAGATGGACAAAGTATATTTACAAAACATTAAATGATAGTAATTTTTTTGGAGTTAAAACAATTGTTGAAACATCTGTTAACTCTAGTTCTACAAAAATTAGGCAATATAAGCGAGATGGAGTAGCACATTCAATGTATATAACCCCAGGAGTAGAGCTATGTATTGTCAGAAAAAACATATTTTATGCAGATGGAAAGTACTATGCAGTAAAAAAGGAAATAGAAAAAATTAACAAATTAAATAAAAATTTTGAGTATTATAAAAAAAATAATACAGATATATTAGAAAAAAAGTATATCGAATTGAATTTTAATATTAATAACTCAGATAAAGACATGGAAGGTCTATTATATTCCTTTTACCAATTAGCAAGTATAAGTTCCCCTGATAAAAACAATATTCCTGCACGCGGCTTAACTAGTCAATACCACAGTGGGCATTTTTTCTTTAATAATGACATTTATCTTGTCCCATTTTATGCATTTTTTTATCCAGAGAAAGCAAAACAAATAATTGAATATAGGATATCTACGCTTGATCAAGCAAAATTGAATGCAGAAAATATTGGAAGAAAGGGAGCGTTTTGGTCGGAAGAAAGTGGTTCTACTGGGATTCCAAGTGGACCAAGTGTCTTACATGACTTTCTTAACCAAAAAAAAATGGAAGAAAAAACAGGAGAATCGGTAATGCATATTACTAGTGATATTATATATTCAATTAAAATATATTTAGATATTACTGGTGATAATGATATTATAAATCAAAAATGCATAGAACTATTCATAGAGTCGTGTCATTTTTTTGAAAGCCTTTTAGTTTATAATAGCAAATTAGATGTTTATGAGGTTCCAAATGTAATGGGAATTGATGAGTACCATCTTTCCGTTAGCAATAACTACTACACTAATGAAATGTTAAAATGGGCTTTCTCATTTTGTGTACAATTTTTGGAGAAACTGAGTAGTGATAAATTGACTGTATCGAAAAGTAAGTTAGAAAAAAATATCCAGATATGGAAATGTAAATTAAATAAGATGAAAGTGCCTTTCCAAAAAGGAAATTTGTTTGAGCAATTTGACGGGTATTTTAATCTTAAGGATGAAACTATATCCGATTATGCGAAAAATGGGTTGCCAGAATTTTCAACAAATTTCCGAAATAGAGTGAATTCATTTGAAAATATTGAAACACAGATTATTAAACAATGTGACGTATTAATGTTTATGTCAATGTTTCCTGCAATGTTTTCTCAAGAAGAAATGATTGATAACTTTATTTTTTATGATAAAAGAACAATGCATGAATCTTCTTTAAGCCTAACACATGCAGGTATTGTTTCGGCAAGAGCTGGATTACTAGAAACAGCCTATAACTATATGGAAATGTCAGCACGTTTTAATTTAGATTTTTATCCAAGAGAAGAATATAGAAATGGGCTCCATTTAGCTGCTTATGCAGGTTCATGGTTGATACTATTATACGGATTTTTAGGGATACAAATCGAAAATGATATATTGACAATAAATCCTAAATTATGTTTGAAAATTAAAGACCTATCTTTAAATTTTTTATTTAGAAACTCCATAATTAAAATAACAATTAATAATAATAAAATAGATATTAAAATTGAAAATTATAAGGACTTTAGCGTAAATATAATACTTATTGATACCTTATATACTCTAACACCTAGAAAAAACTCAGTAAGTGTAGGTTTCTAGGATAGCTAATGAAGGTTAAGGAGGATAATTGTGAACGTAGAATTAGTTATCAATAATCACCCGACTATGGATTGTTTTAATAACGAGTCTTTTCCATATAACATAGTATCCAACTATAAAAGTTATGAAGGATGGTTATATAATAATTATATTGGGGTATTTATCTCTAAAAATTTTAAAAATGAAGATTTAGCAATAATGAATTATTTAATTAGACCATTTGATATTCCTGGTTTAGAAGTAAATGAATTATCTAGAAATTTTTTCTACTCTTTAAAGGAAGATACTATTGATTTTATTAAAAATAAGTTAACTCAAGGTTATTATGTGTTTATTCATTTAAATGAATTTTTTTTACCAAATAGGGAGTATTATAAAAAAAATGATTTTACTCATGATCAATTAATTGTTGGATATGATGACAAACTATCTTCATTTAAATTGTTAGGATACAGCAATAGAGGAAAGCAAGAAGTAACAATGGTAGAATATGACAAATTTTCATATTCATTTGATTACTTGAAAGCCTATAATAACGAACAAAAAAAAATTACTTTCGTTAAGGTTAATGAATGTAAGTATAAATTTAATGTTCAATACCTAATAGCACAATTGGAAAACTATATACTAAGTGTAAATTTATCAGATAGGGACTTGTCTTATACAATACCCGATATATTTTATACATCTAATGAAATAGCCTTTGGAATAGAAACATATTCTGTTATAAATAAATACTACAAAAATATGCATGACAACATTGATTTAAGACTACCACATAAACTATTAGAACATAAAAAATGGCTATTAGAGATTGTTAGTTTTCTTATAAAGGAGTTAATAATTATAGATAGCAGTAGTTACAAAGGCAGTATGAATGAAATTGTTTCTTTAGCACTATTGCTTAAGAAATTATCTATAAAATATAACATTGTTACTAAAAATATTGTACGCAAGACAACAACTGATAAAATTGTAGAAATATTAGATGTTATGGAAAAAAAAGAGCGAGCGATATTAAAACAATTAATTGTAGAACTGAAAAATAAGGAAAGTGAATAGAGATGGATAAACACGTTTTAACAAATCTAAATCAATTAAAAAAGTTATTTATTCAAAACTTGAAAGAAAATTTAGTCGGTATATATATCCATGGGTCAATAGCATACGATTGCTTTAATGAAAATTTTAGCGATATTGATTTAATTATTGTTGTAAGAAAGGAAGTAACTAGAGAACAAAAAATTTCTATATTAAAGGGTATTTTAAATTTATGGGACAGCTTTCCCAAAAAAGGTGTAGAATTCAGCGTTGTTAAAGAAGAAAACTGTTTAGATATCAAGTATCCTATCCCATATGAGCTTCATTTTTCAGAAAATTGGCTGGATATATATAAGCAAAATATCGAGTTGATTATAAATGATGACTTTAAAGATGATTGGGATTTAGTAACTTATTTCAAGTTACTTTACAGCCGTGGACTAGTTTTATACGGACCACCTATAGAAAAGGTATTTTCTAGTGTTCCTGATTATTCATACGTAAAAAGTATTTATATCGACATTAAAGGTTCTGAAAAAGAATTAGAAAGTGCCCCTGAATCAACTATTTTAAATCTATGCAGAGTATTGTCTTTTATTTATGAAGGGAAAATTTTATCAAAAAAAGAGAGTGGAGAGTGGTGTATTGAGAAAAAAATTATAAATAATGTCACAGAAGTCTATAATATTGTCCAAGCCTATTCCGGATGCAACTATATGATTAACAGCTATGAAGTGAACTTATCTCTGTATAAACAATTATTTGGGAAAATAGAAGAATTTTTGTCTGAAAGTAGAGAGTATAAAAGCATAGTGACTGAACTGACATAGAGATTTGAGGTGAATTATGAAAAAAAGAGTAGCATTGATAATGGATAATTCTGAAAAAACCATTGAATACATTATTGATAGTTGGAATCAAAATAAATGTGTTGTTTTAATTGAAAGTCTACTTTCGGTAGACATAATTACCGATCAACTTAGAAAAGCTCAGGTAAGTGAGTGTGTGATAGATAAAAATTTAAAGGAAAGATTTACACGTAATGAGAGAGTTATAGCATTTTTTAATGCCGAAAAAATAGACTACAAGTATTGTGATAACCATGCAAAGTATACATTTATTTGCCAGAAAATAGTAGATAAATTTGTTCCAAGATATGATAAAAGCGATGCCTTGATTTTATTTAGTTCGGGATCATCTGGAATTCCAAAAGGTGTAATACTGTCACATTTTGCTATTAATATTAATGCAGATAATATTATTTCCTACTTAGATCTACAAAAAGATGATTCTGTATTTATAACAAAAAGTATCTGTCATTCATCTACAATGATTGGAGAAGTCTTAGTTTGTCTGAAAAATAAAACACCAATTTATATTGGTGCAAAACAAGTGTCACCACTATGGCAACTAAGAAAAGTTATTGAGCTTAGAACGACGATATTTTTTACAAATCCAAAACTATTAAAAATATACATTAAAATACTAGAAAAAGATAAAATATCAATATCTGATATAAGAAAAATATATTCAAGCGGGTCTATTTTAACCGATTCTATTAAGAAAAAAGCTAAAAAAATTTTTGTGAATGCTCAAATATATAATGCATATGGATTGACTGAATGTGGACCTAGAGTTTGTGTACAAACAAATAAAAATGATGCAATGTCTGTTGGATATCCTATCAAAGACGTTTCAATAAAAATAATTGATTCCCTAGGAAATTATGCTGCTAAGGGAACAATTGGAGAAGTCTGTGTGAAAACTCCTTCAATATTTAGTGGTTATGTTGATAATAGTAAAAAGTGGATTACAAATGATTGGCTACTTACGAATGATCTAGGGTACTTTGATATGTATAATCAACTCGTTATAGTTGGGAGAAAAGATAATGTTGTTAATATTAATGGATATAAGATTCTTATAGAAAGAATAGAAAATGTATTTGAAAGTTGTCAAGAAATTGACGAGGCCATTGTTGTACCAATGAATCATAATGAGATAGATTACCTTGTATGTATATACTCTGGAATAGAATTAGATGAAATAAGCCTAAAAGAAAAATTTTCTAATATATTAGCTGCTAGAGAGATACCAAGAAAATTTTACTATTTGAATGCTGTACCTATTAATGTGAATAGAAAAAAAGATAGGAAACAAGCAAAGAAAATAGTTTCAGCGCTAATTCACAATTAGATAAATGATAATTGTAGGAGATGATCAGAATTAAAATAAGTGTGATAATCACTGCTTATAATCAGAAAGAGTCTTTATTAGCAACACTTAATGGGTTTTCAAATCAATCTATTTCGAGAGATGATTTTGAAATAGTTATTGTAGATGATGGATCCACAGATGGAACTCAAAATGTATCTTCCGACATGATAAAAAAGATAGTTAAAACAGATTATTGCAAGATTTTTCATACTAAAAATTTAGGTAGAGCTTGTGCAAGAAATTTTGGAATAAAAAATAGTGAAGGGGATTATTTAATTTTTTGTGATGGGGACAGAATCCCAGGTAGACAATTCATAAGAGAACATATAGAACTACTTAAAAAGTATGATTCGGTTGTTTCTGTAGGAAGTCCCTTCGATTATTACTCTAAAAACATATTTAATGTATCGGAGGAATCTTTGGAAAAGTATAGTAGACTACCCTACTATCCTAAACTTGTATTCAACTTGTTAAGTTCGGTGGATAATTTATTTTACCATGATTACTACTGGGTTATTATGTTAATTGGAAATGCAGCTTTTTCAAGAG
This sequence comes from Carnobacterium mobile DSM 4848, assembly GCF_000744825.1. Classification (NCBI taxonomy): domain Bacteria; kingdom Bacillati; phylum Bacillota; class Bacilli; order Lactobacillales; family Carnobacteriaceae; genus Carnobacterium; species Carnobacterium mobile. The sequence continues at coordinate 581,319 of NZ_JQMR01000001.1, read as the reverse complement.
ATGTTATTCATCAAATAGGGCTTTTTGATGAAAGATTTAATGATTGGGGCTTTGAACATTTTGAATATGGATATAGATTATGGACTAAAAACATTCTTATTCTACCTAATAAATTTGCTAAAAATTATCATATTCCACACAAGCGAAACAGAAATATTGAAGAATCTATAGAAAAAAATCTTGAAATTTTGAAAACAATTCATCCCGATGGAGATTTTAATATTTTAAAACGATTAATTTTATCTCCTGAAAGTTTTCAAATTGATAATAAATAAGATAATGAAAGAAGGATTTATGATATGATTACCCTTGAAACAATTAAAGAGAAACTCGAAAACTTAATTAATACAGAAGTATTAAAAGTCACAAAAATAAATAAAAACATTCCTTTTACTGATCAAGGAATTGATTCTTTAGATATCATGATGATATATGTTCATATTGAAGAGACTTTTAATATCTCATTAGAAGATATATATACACAAGAGGTGGTGGATTTTAAAGGATTATCAGGTTATATATATAGGAAAATAACACATGATGATTAAAACTTGGGAAATTGTAAATAATACTCCTTTTTATATACAAGAGTGGGTTTCAAAAAATCATAAGCAAAATATATTAATTTGCCCCTCTGTAAACCACAGAAGTCTTTCTGGTATTCGTTTTACTGCCACTGAAATAGCTAAATCGTTATTTAATTCTGGAAATAATGTTACTATTTTTGATTATCCTCATACAGGAAATAGTGGGGTAGATATTGAAAATCTAACTTATAAAAAGATGTTAGAGACTTGTATTAATGTAGTTAAGCGTTTTAATAGTAATTATTCGCTTAGCTATCAAGTAATCATTGGATTAGGAGCAGGAAATTTTTTGCTAGATGAAATTGCTGAAAAATTTAATATTACAGAAGTAGTGTATATTAATCCAGATGTAACAGCACCAACTACATTTCTAAAAAATGTAACTAATATAGATTTGGAATATATTGAATCAAAATATGAATTGCTTGTCGAAAATGGATCTGATGATATATTTACAATTTTGGATTTGGCTAAACCGGATGAAGAAATTAGGATGTGGGACAGCATCTGTGGGCCCTTTTATTCAGGAGAGAATGAGAGTTTAGGCTATGGTTTTATAGAAAGCTTGCCTTGTTCATTAAAGTGGAATAATTCTAAAAATATCACAGTTTATTATTGGAACGAATTAAGGAATAAAGATGATTTTCCTTTTGAAGCCAAGAAAAAGAAGATAGGTTCCTTTACTAAAGAAACATATTATCTAAATTCTTCTTTAATATATGATAGGTTAATAGCAGAATTATCGGCACAATTTCTTGTTAATTTTGAAATTGATAATCAAAATTTTGCGCTGTTAAGAAAGGATAACTATATATTAAATAATAGTGACGGTTTTGATCTTGTTTCAACTCCAATGGCAACTGACGTGTTATCTGGTTCTTTGTACATTCCTAAAACAATCCGAAAAAAAAATATAGTTATTTTCGAACATGCACTAGCTAATGATTCTTTAGGAGAGTATGGTTCGTGGCATACTTTAGCTAACAAATTAAAAAATGCCGGTTATATTTGTTACCGATATGATCATATCGGTACAGGTTTGAGTGGTGGTAAGTTTGAACAGACTTTATTTTCTAACTACGTACAAGAATTAGAACGTAGCTTGGATTTTTTAAAAAAGCAATATTCAATTCCTGATTCTAATATAATTCTTATCTCTTGGAGTGCAGGAGCGATTACTTCATTACTTGCAAAAAAAAATCTTGGGGAAAAATTAAATGGAGTAATTTTTTGGAGTCCTATGTTACCTATATGCCATTCTGAGGGGAATCAAGTAAAGCTAATAAAAAGAAATAAGGAATTTCTTTTTCCGTTGAGTCCATTGTGGTTAAGCATTGACTACCTTAAAGAAGAAAAGAATATAGATATTCGCAAACTATATTCTCAACTAACAGATACACCTCAATTGTTAGTAACGGGAGAGCTCGATAATCCACTTCAATATGAGGTGGTACTAAATTCTAAGAAAGTCGTTCATAAGAAAATTCCAAATGTAGGACATTGTTTTTCTCGATCGACGATTGGTACAGTAATTGAATATTCTAAAAATTGGATTGAGAAAAACTTCGATTAATTAAAATGTTCCTATATAAAAAGTTTTTATCTAAAACTATTTTAATATAAATTCAATCAAAAAAATTATTTGAAATTCTAAAACACTAGACACGGAGAAAAAATTTTGACATACAAATTAATTTTAGAGGGTAGGTAATTAGGACTTGGTATATTAAACAATTTTATAAAATTGGTGTACAAAGAAGGGTTATTTTTTGTTTTTACCGATTTGAGATAATAGTATTTACGAAGTTTGAATAAAATATGTATTGCGAACAGCTTGAGACTCCTAGGCGGAATAGAGCCAGTGAGTGCGAGGCATAAAGCCACCCAATGCGGAAGAAAATCCACTGACTTCTTCCATATCAGTGGCAAGGTTCTTATTTCTCTAAAGTATTATTTAAAATAGTTAGTGTCAGTTTTACTATATCTTCTTCTAACGGTTCTTCCTCTTCTAAATAGAATGGAAGAACTTTTCTTCAATTTCCATCATAATATTGGCCGATAAATAGCTTTGGAAATAGTAGCAAGCAATTCTAGCTTTCACTTCTAAAGGAATTATTTTACTGCCTTCAATCTATTTCTTTCACGTATTGAAACCTCACCACTTATGAGAATACTATAGGAATCATGTACAATATAAAGAAAGCCACAGAAAATGCCCCCTCTTCGGTTTCTCAATATGAAAACATTTGAGATAATATTAGAAATTGCCTAGAAAACAAGGTTCTTATATTTTTCATAAGTGAAGAGTTAGCTCATATACTCTATGATAAGTCTTATATTAAGCAAAAGAGTTTAAAATGAGGACAACTATGTACACATTTTTATAAAGGTCTTATAGGCCAAAAACTAAATACTTTATCTCTATGATTTCTACTCTAAGAGTACAACACTAATTAGATAATTATCATTTAATTATTTCGTCATGGCGGAGCCAGGCCTTTCGGTCTTTCCTGAGCCACTGTATCGCTTAACATGAGCCAGCAATTCGGAGTATTAGAGCCACTCTCCTTCTGTATAATCAGTAGTGTAGGAATTACCTACATTATTAATTATACGGAAGGAGTTTTTGGTATGGATAAGCACAAGGAAATTTTGCGTTATCAAAATGCTCGATTGTCACAGAGGCAAACTGCAGAAGTTTTAGGCGTTTCAAGAAATACAGTTTCAAAGGTTATACATGCGGCTAAGGCGATAGGATTGGATTGGGAAAAAGCCCGCTCTCTTACTGAACAAGAGTTGGAAGAGAAGTTATTTCCAAAATCTCAACAAGAAACGTTTCAGGTAATGCCAGACTATGAACAGTTGACACAAGAGTTGAGGAAATCTGGCGTAACAAAAAACTACTTTTGGGAGAATATTTAAAAGAAACTCAACTTACGGGTGGCATTCCCTTCGGTTATACACAATTTTGTCATTACTTTAATCAATTTATTGAAACGAACAAGGCAACTATGTACTTTAAACACCAACCAGGAGAGAAGGTTGAAGTGGACTGGGCAGACAATGACCATTATTGATCCTGACACGAATGAACCTAGGAAAGCTTATTTATTTGTCGCTACACTCCCTTACAGTCAGTATAGCTATGTAGAAGTAACATCAGATATGAAACAAGAAAATTGGATTACTGCTCATGTTAATATGTTTCATTTTTTTGGTGGTGTTACACCGCTAGTTATCTGCGATAACTTAAAAATTGGGGTTATTAATCACCCGCGTAATGGAGAAGTTGTATTAAACACTCAATGTCGTGAACTGTCTGATTATTACAATACAGCCATTCTTCCTGCATAGCCTAGAAAACCTAAAATGAAAGCAAGTGTTGAAGGGACGGTAGGAAAAGTATCCACAAATATACTCGCTAAATTACGGCGTAACTTATTCTACAGCGTCTATGAAGCGAATCAAGCGGTCCAACTTTTGTTATAGGAATTCAATACTTCCCCATTTCAGAAAAGAGAAGGTTCACGTGAAGAAAAACCTCGACTATATAAACTTCCGAGAGTTCGATACGAATATGGTTTGTGTAAAATCGCAACTGTTCAGTACAACTATCACATTGCCGTTGATAAAATGTAATATCCGTTTGCCAAATTTATTAACTGAATTAGCACTCGCAAAAGCGCAAGGTACGCACAAGAAAACACTCAAAAATTATCAGAATTGCGAATTACTAATCATCGATGAATGGTTACTCATCCCGGCGGATACCATTACGCAACAAGATATTTTAGAAGTTTTAGAAAGACGATATCGGACACACGCCACCATCTCCTGTTCTCAATTTACTAAAGAAGGCTGGCATAAACGCCTTGGTGGTGGAGCGCTTACAGATGCGATTATGGATCAACCTTGACCATTATTACAGGTGGCTCTGTTTTGGCGAAACTATGGCTCTAACCGTCCGAAACACTGGCTCAATTTACTCCAAAATAATCAGATAATTCATAGTTTTTTAATTTACTCTCTCAAACCGTATTTCTTTAACCTTTATAAGAAATGTCCTTTTTCATCCATTTGGTGCATGAAAAAAGAACAGCTTTCTGTTAATGTAGATTTGACGAAAATACAAAACAGAGGTGTTCTATATGTTAAACTTACGCGATAAATGTTTAAGTTTCAATAAAAATATTCGAAGTTCTTCAAAAAATGAAGAATTATCTTCCCATGGCGGACTTATTCTAATATGTGAGTTCCTTGAAAAGATTCATTTTGACCAATTGGTAAAGAAAAATGTGTACTTTGAAGATAATCGAAAATACTTTACCTATTCAAAAAATACAACGTTTCTTCAATTACTGTATCAAATCATTTCAGGTTCTAAGGCGGATCGCGCAGCCAATGCCTTGCGACATGTTCCCATTTTTAAGCTCATCCTAGATGAAGATGAACGAAGTTCACAATCGACTATTTCTCGACTTCTTTCAGAAGCCACAGAAAAAATTGGAGGAACTGAATCAGTTGACACAGAATTTAGTCAAACTTTTCCATGAATCTCAAGCCACACAAGAGATGGTCTTAGACTTAGATTCTACTCATTCTGATACATTTGGTAAGCAAGAATCAACTGATTATAATGCACATTATGGGACCACCGGATATCAGCCACTACTTGCTTTTGATGGACTTACCGGTCTTTTTCTTGGGGCTAAGCTTCGTTCAGGAAATCAATACGCCTCAAAAGGCGTAGGCTCTTTTGTTCGCAACTTACTAGATTCCTATCAAAACCGGACGACCGAATTAAACATTCTGATACGTGGAGACAGTGGATTTGCCACACCCGAAATTTATGAACTAGCAGATGATTATCCTATTCAGTTTGTGATCCGGTTAAAAGCCAATACGAAGCTTCAAACTATTGCAGAACACCTAATCACCTATGGAGATGATACGAATTGGGAAGAAACAGAAGTTCAATACTTTGAGATTGATTACCAAGCAAAATCATGGAAGAAACCACAACGAGTCGTGATAAAATCAACACATGATGGATTACTTTTTCGTCATGAGTTTGTGATAACCAATCTTTCTAAGGCTATTCGTAATGACCAGGTAGTTGAAAAGTATCAAAATCGTGGAACGATGGAGAATTTTATTAAAGAAATCAAGTCCGGCTTTTATTTTGATAAAACAGATAGTTCTGCATTTTTGACGAATGCTATTCGAATGACGATTAGCGGAATCGCTTATAATCTGATGGTTTTAATGAAATACCTGGTCTTTCCAAAAACAGAAAGAAAGTCGCTGATCGATACCATTCTTTTTAGATTGTTTAAAGTTGCTTCTCGTCTGACTTATCATGCTCGTCGAATTCAAGTCCAGTTCAGTCGTGCAAATGTATATGATAAAGAATTTGAAACGATTGTTCAGAATTTAAATTACCTATAGTAAACCAATAATTTTAAAAATTGCTTTAAAACCAAAGGGTTAGTGCACCCTTTTTTACGAGAAACAAGCTTTTCTTCCGCTAGGAAGGAACTGAATAAATTTCTTTTAAAAAAGAGAAAAAGGAGGAAAAAAATCATTTCACTGAATTTTTTGATAAAAAATGTTCCTATATGAAATTCTATGAATGATTCAGGATAATGTAAAATTTTAAAATTGCAAAATAGAGAACCTAAATTAAGCAGATTCTCTATTAGATTTAACCACGGCTATTTGTTATTTATATTAATAATTTCCCAATTTTTTTGTTTTTCAAGAATCAAGTCATATTGAGAAACAATTACACTTTTTGAACCATCATTTAAATATTTTACTACTAAGCTGACTTGATATTGATGACCATTTTTTTGTATGATAGGATCTACAACTTCAGAGAACTGATAGTTTTTGCCAATCACCGGTAGTACGTTTTCTTTTACATAATAAGTCAATTCACTTTCTGACGCCGTAGGATAGAGTTTGAAGAAGGTTTCTAAGAATTCTAGAATCTCCTTCTCTGTATCAGAATCTACGGAAGAATCAGATGAGATAGGAGTAGGTTCATAATCAGATTTTTCTGGAATTGTCCAAATGGTGGGGTTTTGAGTAATCACTAGATTTTTGTGATCATCTTGATAGATGACTAGACGATAATTTGAGGAAAAAACTTTGGATTCTTTTTCTTCGATTATATCTTGTGTAACGGTATAAATAACCGCATAATTTTGTTTATCTATTGGTTCAATTTCCCAAATTTGAGAGTCCATCACTTTTGAACTTGTCGGAATATCGGAACGAATAGTATCCATATTCAATTCTTGCAAAGTAGGGGTGAGGTAGTGTTTGATTGCTTCAGAACGTCCTTCGATTACTTCTTTTTTGTTTTCCCATGAATAGAAATCTTGAATAAAATTTATAGTAAAACTTTCAATGGCATGAGTGTCTACGATCAGGGGTTCAATGGTTTTATTTTCATGAATCGTATGCTGATCAACGGCAGGAAAATTTTTATAGATACCAAAAGCCAAACTCAAAAGCAGAAGGACCCATAAAGCCAGAACACTTTTTTTATGGGTTCCAATGTGCATCGTTTTAGGCTTCTTTATTTTCTGTTGTTTTGCTTTTTTGGGTTTTCGTTCGATATGGATTTTCATCTTTAGTTTCCTCATTTCTTTTTTATTCTTTGATTCGTCCTGCACCGATCAAATGAGCTTGCCAATAGTCACTCGTCAAATCTGCATAGCCAATTGGATCCCCTGCTTGATACATCCTGTTATTTCCAACGTAGATACCCACATGTGTGACATAGGTTCCTGCATCATAGGTAGAGTGGAAAAAGACAAGGTCTCCAGGTTCTGCTTCTGAAAGGGGCAGATGTTCCATCACATCGTATTGATCTTGAGCCACTCGAGGAAGAGAGATCCCTGCTTTTTGAAAAACCCATTGGGTCAAACCGCTACAATCAAAAGAAGTAGTAGGATTATAGCCGCCAAAAACATAAGGATACCCCTCATATTTCAGGGCTTCATCCATAATGATTTGAACGGTTTTGTCATTGAATTTCTCAGAAGTGGTGGTCAAATATTGAGTTACCAATTCAACGTAAAACATATTGCCGTAATTGTAGCGCCAGCCGCCGTTTTTATTGACCGCAAGCGGATGAGTATAAGCGGCTTTTTCTCCGTTGGCTTGTTTCTTTGAAAAGCTTTCGGCTAGCTCAAAAGAATAGTTTTTCCCGTGTTGAGCGACATAACTTAAAAAGCTACCCCCGTAGTTGTAAGCTTGAATTACACTTTGATCGTCTACTGCTAAACTTTTGGCTGAATGAACAAGCTCTGCAAAATAAGTTACTCCTTGTTGGATCGATTCTTCTGGATTATCGATCGTATTAGGTGGTAAACCTTTTGACTCGGAAGACTGCATAACATCTGGCAGTTTACCGCCACTTTCAACTTCGATGATCGCCAACAACACATTGAGATAGTCCTCAATGTGTTCTTTTTTGGCGTGTTTTTCGACAAGTGAACGATATTTCAGTGTATCCTGCGAAACAGACAACGAATTTCCCTCCAAATCCATCCCCGCGGAAGAAGAGGAGGAAGAATCGTCTGACATAAAAATCGCCACAAACAGCAATAAACTAAAAAAAGAAAGAAAAGCCACGCTACCAATAATCAAGTTTCGTTTCCATTTCATTTGATTTCCCCTTTCTTTCGAGGCAGGCGTTTCAAGCGAACAGTGGAACGTTTTCTAAAGGGTTGCCCTTTAGAGAGTCGGAACTCTTTTTTGACTTTGTAAGACCGAGTGGGCTTTGTTTCTTTTCGTTGTGACTCAACAGGTATATTTTTCTTCGAGGGTACCCATTGCTTAGGAACAGTAGAATGACTTTTAATAACAGACAGTTCTGAATGAGATCCTTGCTGCCGTTTTTGTGCCGTCACGGCTTCTCTTGTTTGCTTCAAATCTCTTGGTTTCTCTTTTTGAAGTTTTTCTTTTTTACCGATAGTCGTCGGTCTTTGATGTGCTTTCGTTGGAGAAGTTGCTTCTTTTTTGTCTACTCTTACCCCTTTCTTTACTTGACTAGATGAAACAGGAAGGCTCTTTTTCTTTTTAGCTGACGTTTGTGTCTGTTCATCCGTAATGCCTTGTTTTAAATCAGAGACAGATTGAAGCCTCTTCGTTTGAAGAGGCTTTGGCAATTCTTGGACTTGCTGCTTATTGTTTGCCATCGTTTGACGGACACGATTTTTTGTATCCATTACTTTTCCAATCGATTGTCCAGTTCGGTAACTGCGTGAGACAGGTTGAGATTGAGTAGGGGAAGCAACCGCCTTTTTTGCTGGTGTTTGATCAGCTGGAGTATCTGTCAAAGCACGTTGTTTCTGCCGTTTGCGTGTGCTGCCAGCCACCCAGCCGGCAGTTCCGCCAATCAAAGTCTGACTCACTGTGCGCTGCAACCGTCTAGCACCATGATGTGCCATTTGACGTGGACGACGAAAGACACTGCGGCTGACTTGTTGTGAATCACTTGTTTGCAGGTTGAAGAAACTCATGATATCGCCTAATTTGAGATAAATGCCTGCGAACGTAACAATTTGCAAGAACGCGATCAAGAAGAAAGGATACCCGGCTGTCAAGCTATAGAGCATCGTGGATAAACTGAAGGCTGCTGTAATGATCAACGTAATCCCTGCTCGTAACATGATAGTATTGAAGAGTTTCATCAAAGCCGATTTTCCCATACTCGTAAAGGTCGGCAACATGGACAATAGAAAACTGACCGGTAAGAACATGGCGTACAAGATAAACAAGACTTGAGAAAAAATCATGATCCCAGTCAGTAAGAAGATAAAAATCGAAATACCGATATTGAATAAAAAGAGGAAGAAGACGGTTCCTAATCGTGTAGTCGTTTTGGTTAATGTTAAATTCTGATTGTCATGTTCTTCAATCTCTTCCTTAACGGCTTCTTCTCGATCTTTTCCTTTATTTGTATTGGGATCAATCGACACCAGTGCTTCTACACGTGATTCTCCAATCTCTTCTTTACTGGACTGATCAAACTGCAATAAGAGCCAAGGCTGTTCAACTTGGACCGAAAACAAGGTGTTCCGAATCAAGTCCACACTGTCTTTTCCTTGACTATCTGAGTGAGGAAGAATAATCTTTGAACCTAAATCTAAACTGGCTTGACTGATATCGGCTGAAAAGTCATTAAGCTTTTGAATATAGGAAGGGGCATAAGCGATAAACCCTGCGGACAATAAAAAAACCACCACAAAATTTGTGACGGCTTGAATGGCTTTTGACGTTTCTCGTTTGATCAGTCCGACATACCCAACATAAACACCTATAATCAGAATAAACAGTAATAAGAAGCCCACATAAAAGCCGGATTGAGAAAAGCCACTGGAAGATACACCCGCTAAAATCTGCATGTTCTCGCCAATTTGATTAGCGGTATCTGAAATGAAATCAAGTGTATAAGCTTGCTGGATTAAATAACCGGTTGCATTGGACAAATACAAGCTAATCGTCCAAATGAAATTGGAAATCGCATATAAGCCATATTGCACTTGATTACCGATGCCATCTGTCCAATTCCATGGCAGCCAATCCCAACTTGAATCGACATAGAAATCTAATTGATAATGAGAAAGTGGGTAGTGTGAGTAGAGGTTTTGAGTGTCTATGGTATCATCCACTAATCCAGCGGCTTGAACGAGAGTTGCAGTGAGAACAAGCAATAAAAAAACAGTCAATCCCATCAGTAGCATGATCAGCAGTACTTTTTTCGTTTTTGTTTTCATTTGCTCACCTCATTTCGTTTGGTGTAAAGGCGGCCGAGTATCAAAGGCATGAAAGAGGTCTTCAAAGACGGGATGCACTTGAATCCTGCCCACGCGACCATATAGATCTTGCATCAAACATTGTCCATTTTCCAACTCACGCAAACGCTTTTGATTGTCTTCATCTTCTTTATCGACTCCAAAGAATTCTAACGTTTTCTTGATCTCCTGAATATCGGTAGAACGAAAAGCAAATTTCAGTCCGATATTGTTTTTCAATTTTTCATCGATCAAATCGTCCGCATTCTGGGTAACAAAGTAGACCCCCGCATTCATGGAGCGCCCAGCACGTACTAAGCGATTGGATAGAGATTTTCCTTGTGCCACTTGTAAGAAAGACCAGGCTTCATCCAAGTCCACAATTTTGAATGTTTGACGGTCAGTATGAATGAAATCAAGCGCAAAGGTAGAAATCACGATCAACATAGCCACGCTCAGCAATTCAATAGTGGTATAATCCGAGAAATTGGTTTGAGAATTAGGAAGGACTAAATCGGCGACTTGAAGAATGTTTAACTGCTTATCCAAACTAATCGAATTCTCCGTTGAGCCATCACTAAAAAGCAAATGAGCGAAGTCATAGTCCGTAAAACTTTCAATGTGATCCGCAATAGAAGAAGCAAGCGGATTCTCATCTTCTCGTAAGACATCAATCACTAACCACAAACCTCGTATTTCTTTTTGCGTAACGGAACGAATGGCCTTTCGTAAAAGTGGAAACTTTTCCCCATCACGACTCGAAATACCTGTTAGAAAAGTGAGAATATCGATCGCTAAACTTTCTGCATCTTTTTTTCTTTTCATTAAGACATAAGGATCAAGCAACCCTTGGTTCTTTTCCTCACTGGTTAGATTAACGATATTAATCTCATGCGCGATCTCTGGCAAGGTTTCTTTCCAAAGCCCGCGTTCTGCCTTTGGATCAACAATTACCGCCTGTGCGCCAAATAATACGGCATAATAAACCAGCAAATTGTTCGAAAAGGATTTCCCGCCACCTAAAGAACCTAGAAAAGCCGAAGCTAAAGCATTGGTAACCGACCCTTTGACACCTTGACTGGCAAGACTAGGTTTGAGATAGACATTTTGACCAGTTTCCAAGTTGTAGCCGATATAGATGCCATCTGTTTCTCCTAATAGTTGGGAAGCACCGAAACCGAGTCCAGCAATAAAATCAGATGTCACATACTGAATGTAGTCATTCATATAGCGTTTGCTTGCCGGAAGAAATTCTTTATGGAGTCCCATCATATCCCCAAAAGGACGAACTAATTTGATGCTCCAATCATCATAAAAATCTTTGACTTCATTGCACCGCCGTTTGAGTTCATCATAAGAATCAGCTGAGATTCGAATCACATAGCTCAATTTGTACATCGCTTCCTTATTTTGGTCGAGAGTCGTTTCTAACTCGGTTACATCTTCTAGAGCTTCTAAGACATTGTTTCCGGTCTCGTTGTTATTTTCCCAAGCATGATCATCTAAATCTTTTAATTCTTTTTTCTTATTTCGAATCGTAGAGAGGGCTTTTTTGTTTGCGACAATTTCAATATTCATTGATGTATCGATTGGGAAATCGAATTGTTGTTGCTGGTAATAAAAGATTTCATTAGAAGGGAAATCCAACTCCCCGACAATCGAATCAATAGTAAAGTAAGCCACATAAAGGGTATCTTCTTCATTTTGGATTTTAAGGTATCGTTGATTTTCTTCGATCAGTGAACGAGTCGGTTTGATTAAATCATAACGTTTTACTAGTGTCGTTTCTTTTTGTTTCTTTAATGGGAGAGGGTACGCATAATCTTCAAAAGCCGTACTCGTTTTGCCATAGACATGTTCAATTAAATACCCAAAATCATTCTTATCTAATGGACGAATCTGAAAGCGGCGTTCGATTTTTGATTGAAGCAAATCAGCCATTTTGGTAAACCGACGGATTTCATCTTGCGGCATCACAACAAAATCATTCATCAATTTATGATTCACTTCACGGAAGAAAGCCGTTAAGGTATTTTTGGCCGATTTGCGTAAGTTTTTTAAATTCACTTCTTGTTCATTGACCAGTAGTTTAAACCCAATAAAAAAACGATAGTCCAGTTGATTGTCACCAATCATGGAAACTAACGCTTCTGTTTGTTCATCAATTCGTTGAAAGGCAACGTCTTTCAATCGTCCTGTTACAGCTTGTTTGCTTTTTTCTTGAATCGCTTGAATGGATCGTTCAGTACTGATTTGTAGGGCATGAATTTTTCCTTCACGATTTTGAGCGATCAATTGACGGAAATTTGTGTGGACTTGTACTTTTTGTTCAGGAGTCAAAAAAGAATAGTTGTAGGGAAGCAGCTCGTAGTAGGCAAAGCATTCTCCCTCATGATTAAAAACCAAGTTATTTTCAATATATTTAATCGGGTAGTTCAATCAGCTCACTCCTTACAATTGTTGTGTCTTGATTCATCCATTCTTTTTGAAACTTGACTGTTTTTCCAGCATAGGTGACTTTTGGGCGAACGAAATAAGTGATCGTTGTTTGAATAAAGCGATAGGGTTTCTTCCCATCAAAGGTTTTTTGGCTCATAAACCATGTTAAACTTACAGGAATACCAACATACTTTAATAAAGCCCCATCAATGAATGAAAGGGGCGGTAAATCTCCTAATAGCATGACAGTAAATAAACTACAGACAAACCATGCCATTTGAGAAAACGTGATAGGGAAGGGGAGTTTAAAATCGTTGATGGCGTAAATAACTTTTTCGACAGACCAAATACTGGTATAGCTTTTTAGTTTTTTCAATTTTTTCACCTCACAAAAAAGCACCATAGTAATTACACTATGATGCTTTTGGATTATCTTATTTTAGAACATATTCAAGCAAGCTATCAGAGACACAATCTTCTACATACTTTCTAATAGCTCTCATATTTGGAAGTTTTTCTAGCTTGTGATTAACACGTAAAAGTATCGCCTCTTCATTAATTACTTTTCTATATTTTGGGTCCATGACACCTTCAGCAACCAATTCGTCAAAAATTTTTTTGATAATAACTTTTTTTTCATCTTTAGTAAAATCCGTAAAATGTATAAATCCATCAAATCTGCTCAATAGAGCTTCATCAATATTTCCTTCCATTTCCTTGATAGATAATAAATTTGATGTGCAAATGATTATGGAATTACTAACGTCAACATTAAAATTTTGATCCATATATACTCCCTCATCAAACATTTGAAAAAAAGAAGTATGGAAAAAATGTGGAGCTAGAGCAAACTCATCCAATAAAATAATATTAGATTTGCGATTTAACAGCTTCTTTGAAAAGGAATCTTCTGAATGAGAAGTAGCTTTGAAATACTTGATACTTGTTTCTCCACCCACCATAGTCATTTGTTCTCGTAAAATTCCATCGTTACCATATAAAATTTTTGAAAGATATTTTGCAGTTTCTGTTTTTCCAATACCTGGTTTTCCATAAAACATTAAAACTAGTGGTTTATTTGATGGTCTGATCATTTGGGCAATTAATTTTCTGCAAATTGCATTTTTAGCTTTTTTTTGCCCAATGATATTGTCATCAAATTGTTGATTAACTTTTTTGATAATTGATTCATCTATTTTTGAATACTTATAATACTCTATAGGGATATCTGGTGAATGCTGAGTTATTTTTTCTAAGAAAAAGTGGGGCGGATTATTGATCCAAACTTTATCAATAGATGATAAATCAAATAGTTTAATAAGAAAATCAAAATTTTCTAAAACATGACTGTTTAGTCCAGAGCAGTCTTCAGTAGTAATTATACAAATATCTTTATCTAAAAGAGGTTCAATAATTGACTCAATTGATGAATTAGATATCCAATTTTTAGTAACTTCGCTAAAAGAAACTACATTGTCAAACTGAGATAAACGTTCAGAAAACTTTATTTTCGGTTCAAAAAAAACTTTTATGTCTAATTCCATTTATTAAACACCTGCCAACAAAATATCGATAATTGGTAAACTGTAATTTGAATTATTCTGTTCTTCCTCTTCATCAAAGTCCACTCCTACTTTTTCATTAGAAAGTTCTTGAGTCATATTATCTATTTGATTTCCAAATTCAAGATTTGCATCTTGAGTTTCTCCAACTTTTATTCCAAAAAGTTTCAAATTCATTTTTGTTAGATCGTTTAAATTGTAATTGTTTCTCAACCCAGTAATATTAAAACGAACTATCATTTTTTCTCCTTCCTTATTTTCACAAATGAAGTCATAATAACCAGAAAGCAAATCTAAAGTTTTTCCCAAGGCTTGTATATTAAAGCCACTAAAGTTCTTACGGTCTTCTTCGCTTAAGGATTGAACCTTATTTACATCGTCAATCATATGCATTATAGGAACAAGATTTCTATAATAAGCAGGGGAATCTTTATAAATAAAAAGTTTTATATCTGTCAATGAGACAATTACTGATTTATTTTTCTTAATTATACTCATGAAGCTACTAATTAAAGTATTGGTTAGCTGTGTTTCAATAACGTTATTTTTATTATATGAAGCATTACCAGATAATTTTAGTTTTGCAATATTAAAAAACCTTTTCCGACTGAGCCTTGCGCCTCTACTTCTGCAACAGATTCAGTAACTTGCTTAATTATTTTTATTTCTTCACCATCATTATTTAATTGTAAAAAATCTAACACAGCTTGCTCATCTAAATATACAATCTTACCGAAAGACAAGTCCTTATTATCTTTACTCTTGGTTTTTGACATTTAAGCTCCCCCTCGAACATAAGTTCTTTTCTTAATTGTATCAGATTTCATTTTTTAAACAAAGATAATATTAATTTTTATTCCAAATAACATTTGTATTGTAAATGTCTTTATCTTTAATACATAGTTTGAAGGGGTTGTTCAATATTCAGTGCCATACCAAAATATTTCACTTGTATTTTTTTAATTAATTACTGTGAAAGGCTGATAAGGAAAGGAAATAAGAGTTACAGATTATTTGAGTAACTATTCTAGTTCCATCCGCTAATGATCTCTTCATCTGAAAAACTTTCATTAGGATCAGACGAGTAAAATAAGCTTAAATTTAAATCCTTACCTAGCTTTTCATATAGAAATGACTTGTAAATTTTTGTTTTATTATTATTAAAAGAACTTCTTTCTCTTAAGGTATTGTCTGATTTTCTAGAGTTTCTTTTCGCTAAAAGATGTAGGAACGAATATTGCCAAATGCTTATAAAAAGGTTAGTTTTAACAAAGCATAGAGAGTTTTTTTCTTTTTCCATAAGAAGTTTAACCAATACAATATATTTGATTTCTTTAAACTGAGAATACAAAGGTCTCAATGGCACAACCTTTGCTTGCCCTACCTTTTTTTAATTGTTTTAAATTTCCTGAAATATAACACATTCAAAAAAACTCTTTTATGATCTTTACTCAAAGTATATCATGATTTAAATCAGTATCAATTCAAGTATTCAAAAATTCCATGACTTGTCACTAAGAAATTGCCTTCAATTTCCATATCACGACCGAGAGCTTTATAGTCAATATAACTTTGAATATTTGAAGGAACTTCACCTAATTTTCCTGTTTCTTCTACATAAAATGCGGCTACATCTTCCATAGATTCACAATCGCTATAACAAATAATGTCATCTCGATGATCAAATAAGTCTTCTAAATTAGTGAACCACATATTTTGAATTTCTGATAATTCATCATAGAGAGGTGTTCCTTCGAGTTCTTCGACCATCGCACATAACTGATTGATTTCATGGATTGGTGTATATTCATCAATGCTAAAAGGAAGTTCATAATCATGAATGACGTATTCTTCATATTCACCATTCAGCCCAATTTTTTCTTTGACTTCTTCCATATCAATAGGAGGAGAAAACCATTCGCCTGTTAGCTCACCCTCATTGTATTTCCCCAAGTTAGAAATATAGACTAGCATTTCCATTATGTTCACCGTCCTCTGTATAGATAAAAAAGCAGTGAACTATGTTATCAGTTCACTGCGTGTGTTTAATTATTTATTTTTATTCATAAAATATTCTCCAACTCTTTCTTGAGTTTCACAGTGTGGGCAAGTATAGAGATAGTCATTAATAAATTCATCCGCCACAGTACCAATACATTGGTATTCCTTTTGACATTTTTCACAAGTAACAGTTAAGTGTTCAAGAACACTTCTAAATAGCTCATTGGTTTCTTTAGTGAGATGATTTGTTGCATTCAAAAATTTGAAATTCCGGATCCATTTGTTAGCTTCTACCGTTGTCGAATCAGGTTTAGCAATTGATTCGAATATTTTTATAATAACCTCAATAGAAAAATTCATGATTATAGGCATGGTAGCATAGTAAAAACTCCAATATTCATCCCATATATCATCATAAGCAAAAATAAAATTTAAATTTCCCGGTTCCGTAGGGTAATGTCGACTTCCAGTAACTAAATGTAAAGATTGATCCCATACTTTAGATAGTCCATTTTTAAAGTTTCTTTTATATATTAAATCGAAAATAAAATCTTTTTCATAAGGGGCTTTCGTTATTTTTGTTGCTTCATTAATGAGTCTTTTTTTTGTTTTAAAATTGATTGATGAAATATCATATTCTTTTGATTCATTTAACATTAAGTTGTCAAGCAAGTCCTTATCATCAACCAATAACCAACAGAGATAGTAAAGAGTATCTTTTATAGGTTTTCTACTAATTGTATATGCAACTGTCACTTTCCCACGTTCAGCGCAATCAAAAGATTCATGCATATAAAAAATGAAGTCTCTTAAAAGGCTGAAAAATAAATGACTTTTAAGATAATCATATGCTTCAGTCTCGAAACCATGGGTAAACATCCACTCAATAAAATCTTCATCATCTGTTGGTAAACTTTGTTCAGACTTGATTTGGAATTTAGAACTAGATAAATCAAACTCATCTGCTTTATGCAATAAATCAACAATTATATCATTATAGTACAACAATAATTCATGTGTTGATAAAAATTCATTTGGTAATATATTTGAAATGTCAGATTTCGCCACTATAAACACATCCTTTTTTCAAATTATACCATGAAATTTAAGCTCCAATAATGCGATTAAATAGGTTTAATAATACATCTTTCACACCTGTTGCATTAAAAACTAAACCAACTGCAATCAAAGCGATAATTAGAAAGCCAATTAATTTAGAAAATTCTCTCTTAAATCCTAAATACACCCCAATGACAACAATGGCCATCAATACCAATGATTCTGCATTGGATAGAAACCAGTTATAGAGGTTTTGTCCAAAGTTCATAATTATTTCCTCCTATTCTGTAATAACTTCCTCAATTGGAAGGGTTTGTTGCTGCACTATTTTTTTGTGCCGATCAGAAAGTTCTGTAGTACGAATCATATCTTTAATGACGGTTGTTTGATTGATCTTATCGATCGTTAAGGCTGCTTTTAAGGTAGGAGCTACTTGATAAGCCAGCCAATTCAATGTACGGTCAAAGGAGTAGGGTTCAGGTTCAGAAGTCAGACGTAATTTTCGCTGGTTCTCGCCTAAGAACCAGGCCCAATCTGCATTGATTTTCCATTGACTCCGACGTGCGTCTGGTTTTTTATCGACAAAGCGAATGTAACGATTAATGATAGAGAAGGTTGTATTCCCAACATTGCCATTGTTCAGAAGATCAATAGCTGCATGTAATGCCCGTTCATTTTTCAAGCGAATTTCGAATCGGTTTTTAACTGGACTATCTTCTAATGGAAGCCCATTTTTGATATATTGTTCGTAATCTTTTTCGTATAAACAAAAATAAACTTCACTTTTTAGTGAGCCGATATAAAGGGTATTGCCCATATCTGCTTTTTCGTATGGATGAACCAATTCACCCGATCGGTAACTTTTGAAGCTGCGAAAGACGGAGATACATTCTTCATTGCGGCATTTCCTTGTCAGCTCTGGAATATTCAACAAGCCAACTTTGTCATTGATCGCTAAATCCAAACGTTTAAATACCCCTTTAGCTGCAAAGACATCTAAAAAGAAATCAAACCAGGTTCGTTGTTGGGCTAATAGAAAATTTTCAAATTGCCGGCAACCTTTTCCTTTTAATTCAACGAGTACGCCTTTCTCCATTTCATGAGAGACCATGACGACAATATCGCCAAAGACATATTGTTCGTTATAAGAGTAGAAGGCATAATCTTCGTGCAACATGTACGTCATTTTTAATTTGAGAATCGGTTCAATGACTTTTTGTGGATCAGTAGTAGAGAAGCGAATGCGTACATAGTCAAATAACATTTCTAGCGGTAAATCCGGATTGTATCGTTCAAGTAGTTCTTCCAGTTCATCCAGTAGCGATTCCGATGGAATCACTTTTCCTGTTTCAATTTCACTGAGGTATTGCCTCGAAATGCCAACATCTGTTGCTAATTTGTTTTGTGAAATGCCGTATGTGAATCGTTTTTCGCGTAATTGTTGAATTCTTTGTGCTAAGCGCATCTCATCTACTCCTCCAATAATTGTTTGTAAAACAAAAAAGATGTCAACTAGCTCTGTATCAGTTGACATCTTATTCGTATGAACAAAGACTGGTATTTCAAGGTTCCTATGTCTTTGTTCTTATTCATTTGTGTATTTCTACCCCCCTGTTAGAAAGGGGGGGTTAAGCTTCCTGTTGGCGTGGCTACGCCACACCAACAAGGCAAGCCTAGACGATGATTTACGCTTCGCACATCATCGCCTAGGCTGCCTGTGTGTTTCAGTTTTCTCTTTTTCGATTCATGAAGTAAAGCAAGAGCATACCGATTGGGGCGATCAAAGTACTGAAAAAGAAAATCAGAATTCGTTTTAAAGCTCCATAAATAAGCGACCATAGACCACTCATGATCCATACCGTGTTTCCTAGCAATAGATGGATAAGAGAATCATAAGCAAACATGGCAAACGGATAGAGAAGGAAGTTTAGGATTAAGAGCAGATCGAAAGAGGGCGTTCGGTTAATTCCAAAATAGACGAGTGCTGCGATCATCCCACTAAACACATATTGACGAATGAAATAAGACAGTTGCAGACTTGTAAAAACGGCATGAACAAACTGTTTCATTAGATCTCCTCCAAACTCTTTCTTTTACTATACCGCGCTTTATAGGTTAGTTCCGCTGAAACAAGTCTGGCCGGATCCTAGAACCAAGTTTCTTATCTAGTTGGAATACTAAATAACTATGTTTTACTCGTTTACATAGCTGTCTACACCATAGGTGAGCAATTGCCGATAGACATCTTCTATCTTTCCTCGATCAAGGGAAGAGGAGACTTGTTCTAGTCCTTGTCTTAACTCCGCTAAAATGTGATCAAAAGGAACTCCATCTTCTAACCCATCTTCTTCTAAAGGAACGAGTCCAGTAATACCATTTTTTGCTATAGCCGACGCTAGGGAAGAGAAGTGTTCGGTTACTACACTATCTTGTGTTTCTCTCGCAATCTGGTTCAATGTATAAATTAATGTATCAAACTCCATGCTGAATTTCCTCCTCTGCGTTCACTTTATCTAAGCGTTTTTTATTCAATTGGTTGATGGTTTCTAAAAAGTCATGCTCTTTGGGCACGAGGGGAGTATAAAATTCACTAATCACACTCGTCCCTGTATCCACATAACCACGACCTTTGATTTGTTTCAAAAAGAAATCTTTGTCTACGTCTCCAAACATCATGCCATATCCTAAGTCACTCATTCGGCCGAGTGCTACACGAAAGTTAAATTGGTCTCGAATCCCATCTGCAAGGTATTTTGCATCTGGGCGTTGACAAGCCAAAACCAAGAAGAAGCCAGCTTGACGACCTAGCATAACGATTTGTTTTAACTTATTCATGATCGCCATACTTTCTTTGTTCGTTAACATTTCCATAAAAGCCACATATTCATCAAAAATCAAAAAGTTGGGAGCTAATCCTAAATAAGCGTAGTTCTCACCGGTTTTATAGTTTGGCATTTCTTTCATTTCTTGACTGCGTTCCATCATACGGGTGTAAAAATCTTCCACACAAGACGTAATTTCTTCTTTTTGATAATAAACATGTGGCATGACGGTGTTTAAATCCGCTAAATCGGCATTTTTAGGATCCAGAATAAATAACTCGGCATCCGTTCGTAACAATGATTCGATCATCGTTAAAATGAAATAGGTTTTCCCACCACCGGTACCGCCTGCAATTAACATATGTGGCAATGAATCAAAGGCCCAAGAGAGATTTTTCATCAAATGCAATTGTCCATTTTCTACCTGCACCTCATCAATGGAAATACGATTGGCAATCATGTCATATAAAAGGGTGTATTCTACAAAAGAATCTTTGAGTTCTTTTGAAACCAATTCGCAATACAAGCCGCTCTCTAGTTTCTTTTCCAACTTCAACAGTTGATCTTGGTATTTACCTAAAGTGATTTCTACTTGAATGTGAATCAGCCCTTTATCTAAACGATAGTAGATTTTAGGAAAGTAACTGATTTTTTCTTTGGTTTTTGACGGAGCATCTTCAAATAGATTGAATGCTTCTACTTGTTTGGTTTCATACCAACCATTTTCGAGGACCATTCGGGCTAATTTTTGTCGATGAAGCCGTTCTTTAATGGAATCATATCGATAGCGATAAAAGCCATAAGCTAAAACGGCAACAATGAAACCACTGATAATAACTACCCAAAGACTATAGGAACTCAAAAAATAGGTTTTGAATTCTTCTAGTTGCCAATGAGTAGACAGAAGAAAGTGAAGATGGAAAGGGAGTAGAAACAATAACCAACAACTGAAAAGAGAAAAAAAGGAAAACTGGAAGAGCAAATGGGTATCACTTGCTCGAATCCGTTTTCCTTTTTGGCTTTTTATCCTCATGACCTAGTCCTACTTGTCTTTTGGTTCAGGTGCTTTTGGAGTAGGGGGAGTCATCTTTGGTTTTTTTAGAAGCAAATCATCTGCCTTAATAAACCAGTCCACATCGGCCCCTCTAAATGTAGCATTCGCCACTGTATCTGCGATAGGGTTGATCAGTTCAACTTCTGCATTATAATCAAATTCTTTTAGGGGAACAGCAGCAGGTAAGCTGACTTGAATCATACGCCCTTGTTCTTTGGATTTCAAATCATAGGTCCGTTCTTTGACCTCTATAGAAACTGTTCCATCTTCATTTTGTAAAAAGACTTCTCTCCGGAGTGCAGAGAATTTTAATTGGCCGAATGTTTTTTCTTTATCAATCGTAATACCTTGTGCGAGTCTCATGTATTTTTCCTCCTTATGCTTTCACCATATCGTCTGCCTGTAATTGGTAATTAGAGAAACCTCGTTCTCCAATTTTATAACCTTCAACTGTAATACGTGGATTGATTAATTTAACCGGTTCTTCTGACTCAAAGAATTTTTCTCCTGCTTCTTGTGGTAGGACCACGATAATGTCATCTGCTCGTTGGACATCTGAATACAAATTGTAGCTGCGAGAAAGGGTAGTCATCCGACCATTGATCCGACGTTGTTCCATTTGACCTTCTCCAGCATATTCTAGGTTGCCAAATGTATCTTCCATATTTGGAATTACAAATTTTAGTTCCATATGTTTTTCCTCTTTCCTTCTTTAAATGTCTAATTAGTTTTTGAATAAAAATGCTGTAATACTTGTGGAAGGGGGAGAGCGCACTTGTTTTATAAGTATCATAATATTAACTCCTTTAGATATAAAATTAGTACAAGAAAAAAGACGCTCATTTTTGAGCGTCTTAAAAAATAGTGCGTTTAATGATTAACGAAAGATATTGTTAATTTATTTTGGGTATCTATTGCGAATCTGAATAGCTTCTTCAATCAATTGTTCTATATTATCTTTTATATCTTTGTATACATACTTACTTGTTTGATAACTTGATTCATAGGTACTACAAATCGAACTAAGTCTTATTTCATTAGAATCTGCGGGTAAATCATGCTGTGCAGTATAATTAAATGTTTTGTCTATACAGAAATTTTTGAATGGATTATCTCCTTTTGAAGATTGCTTGCCCTCTATATCTTCAAGATTATGAATATAGATACCTACAATACCTTTTCCTTGTTTCCAAGCTTGCTCAATTTCATAACGAACCCATTTTCTTGAAGACGTCTCGCTACCTATAAGAACAACGAGACATGATCGTCTTTTCATTTCATTATCAATCCAAGATTTAATAGATGTATCACTTTTTAAACGAACTTTTTCCCAACCGTTATCAGAAAAAATTGGTTGACTTTCTACAACACCGATATTTCTAATTTGACCAGTTCTCCAAACATCATTCGAAAAATGAAAACTGAAAAATACTTGTCTTATTGCCATAAATTCTCCTCCTTAATATGCTAAAATACTTGTAAACTGTCTATAATTTTTAAAATAGTATTAATCAATTGTTTTTGATCATTACTTTTACTAAGGATATCAATATGTTCTTCTAAATAAGGGTAATCAGAAATATTTTGACTGACTTCATTAAATATTTCTCTAGCTGCCCATCCAGTGCTTCCGATTGGAATCAATGCGACGTTGTTTTTTTTAGCAATTTTATACTCATTTAAAACCCCCATCGCTATCTCAGGATTTTCATCTTTAAGTTTATTACCAAACATAAAGATAGCAATTCCTGATTGACTGATCATATCAGTTCGATATTCTTTCCATTTATCTTCTTTTGGGATAAGTCCGTTAATTGTTTGTGGAAAAGGCCTTAAAGAAAGGTGTTCATCAATGTGTTTAAATTTACTAGACATAATTTCTTCTAATGCACCATTAACAACAGAAGAACCAATTCCTAAACCAAAACCTGAAATAACTTTATAATTCTTGCAAACTAGTTCTTTTGATAATAAATATGCTAAACTTTCACACTTCTCTTTAGTCCAAGGTTTTGCAAATATAGATGCACTACCAGAAATAAAAATATTTTTTCGGAGATATCCATTTTCAATTTCAGATAATAAGTTTGTAATTTCTGAATAACTATCTAAGGTAATAGCTTGTATACCATACCGTTGCAGATCCTCTATACGTAATTTCTGTTTAGCTTTTCGATACAAGAAGTCTTCTTGTATTTCTCCTTTTTCTTGTTTTACTTTTTCGAAAAAGCAATAATGATCACGAGTTGATTCCTTTAAGAGAACTCGAATTTGACCAAGAACGTAATTTAGATTAGGATCTTCAAAACTAAACCCAATAAAAACAAATGTTTTCGACACTAAGTCACCTTGTAGTACGGTTCTAAAAAGAGGGCGTTCGTTTTCGTAAATCTCGTAATCATCTTTAGTTAAAACTGCTTGTGCAGGTAATTTCGAATCTCCATGCATTTTATAGACAACAGCATCTCTATCATAAATATTATCTGCTAATGACTGCTGTGTCATCTTTATGTCAGCTTTTCTATCATTCAATTCTAGGCCTTTTTCTATAAGATTATCATAATTGGTGGTCCAATAAGTTGAAATAGGTAATCTAGTAATAATTTCGACATTTTCATTAATTTCTACTTCTTTATTAAATTCATTTAAAATTTTTGAATTGATACCAGATCTATTTCCTCGAACATTCTTATAGTATTGTGCAACTGCAATTAAATCATCTTCCTTATCAACATTTAATCCGATATCTCTAGCAAGTGGGCGTACAAGTTCTTTCCAATTGACATATCCCGAGCTTCTGGATAACCCAGCACCTGCGAATACAGCAGCATAACCTTCTGATACGGCTCTAGTATATTCCCGTATAAATTCTTCTATAGTTGCTATTTTAATGCACTCCTTGTTCTTAAATCATAAAATGCTAGTAAAATTATTTTTCTAAAAGCCATTCTTTGAAAGGGGTTATATAGGTACCATCTTTTTTTTCAGTAAAAATATAATATCCTTTTGAAACAAAGTTTCCTTCAATATCAGTTTCAGACCCATCAAAAAACGTAATATAAGGATAAATAGACATATATTCCGAGCCTTTATAACTCCAATCAGATGTTTTTGCCGGCTTCATAGGAAACAAGGCAATATTCTTTTCAAACTTTTTTGCGTCACCAAAACCTAATTCCCAATTACACCATTTTGATTCGATAGCTCCATTTGTAGCAAGTAATATAAATTTGTCGCAATCATTAATTCTTTTTTTTATTCTTGAAGCGGTTTCTCCTGATGTAATTGTTGGGAGTGAAGGATCTTTACTATCAATGTAAACTTTCACATCAAAATTTTTTTCCAAAAATCCTAAAATATCTTTAAGATCTTCTAGTTCATCATGCTTATGTGAAATAAAAATTGTAGTTGTAGGTTCTGAGAACTGATAGCTTTTTTTTATTGATGCTCTTGCTTCATTTAAACTATATTGAGAATAATTTTTAAATTCGCCTTGTTCGAATATCTTTTTCATAACTATCTCCTTTTATTTAATGTAATGCAAATTTACGGAATAATTTATTATATTAAGGAAAAAACAAAAAATATGTTATTTTAATTATAGCACTTCTCAATAATAAGTATAATATAGGTTGAAATTATAGTTAGTTTAAAGGAGAGAAAATTAATGTTTTATCGAAACTCTAAGAAAGAAAAATTACTAAATGAGCTTTCTTTTTACAAACAAGAAATAAAAGATCTTTCTTATTATAAAAAAACAGTTGAACAACAGAGAGTAAACGATAAACGTTGTAAAGAGCATCAAAAGCATATTCTAGAAGGAACTAACCATATAGTCATTGATCAATTGGATATCACAAATGTTACTGCAATTTATATCTATAAGTTAGATTGTCCGGCTGAGCAATGGATATTTGATCTAGGATTCAGTCTTCAATATGAAAGTTTTGCAACGCTTATTGGTAAATTGGAATTTGGATTAATTATTGAGAATCAAGCAAAGATAGAAAAGGTCTGTGTAGCTAAAAAGTATAGAAACCAAGGGATTGCTACTTACATGATGAAAAAAGCAATTGCCTGGGGGGAAGTTCAAAGATTTTCAGAGTTAACATTGTTTGCTAGTACCGCTATAGAAAAAATAGAAAACGAACTAAACCAATCTGAATTAATTAACTTTTATCATAGTTTAGGATTTGAAAACAAGTTTCCTAAATCAAATAATATGGTTTATAAATACTTACCAATAAAATAAAGTAAAAGTTTCAAAACTTTCTACAAGAGTACGAAAATTATTAATATTAATACGATCATTATATATAGTTAAAATACAAAATTTTATCAATAACTACAGATAGTAAAAATATACATAAGAAGACTTGGATCTAAACTACTGAAGTGAATAAGTATAGTATATTCTATATTCATAGATTACCAGTTAGTATTTAAGAGGTGAAAGCTAAATTTGCTTTAAAGTAATTTAGAGCAATTAAGCAGATAAAAAAATGACTAGAATGTTTTTCTAATCACCTTTAAAATTTAATTTTTAATAGATAGAATAAACGAAACATACTACCAATTTTAGAACATATTAGATTCAAATGTAATCAAACTCATTCAATACGAATTTTTCAAAAGATGTTATACCAAGTCTTTTCATACCTATTTAATCATTTAAAAGATATATCTTTCTTAATTTTAACAATAATACTTGATCTACTGGAATCTAAGACAGCTTTTGGATTTTGTTCATATTCAAGTTCTTCTTTTGTATATATCGGAACTTTCTTTGAAAGATACTCTTGTAATGATATATCTGTAAGATATTTCTTTTCCAAAAGAATATCCGAAACATTACCATTCATTGCATCAACTAAATGATATGTCCATATTCCGTGTTTTAAATCATCACTAGAATAAGAACTTTCGCCAGGTTGGCATGATAAGAAAGTCGCATAGTAGGGAAATTCACTAATAAGAACTCTAATTTCTTCATCGTTTATATCAGTAATACTGTTTCGTTGCATTGGATTTTGAAAAGCTTGTGCACAAGCATCTATAAAAATAAGAGCATTTTTACATTTAGACTCTTGTAAAGGATTGAGTAATATATGTTGTAAAGAGATCGCAGTTTCATTTATATTGGATGGATGCATATCATAAGTTGATAAGTAGTTAGTAACTCCGTTATGGAACCCATGTCCAACATAATAGAAAATTAATCTGTCTTGTTCAGTCAAAGAAGCGAACAAGCTTTTTAAATCATATTCTAAATTAGATTTTAATGCCTTTTCGTTAATAATCATTGTGATATCATCTTCGGTGATATACATAGTTTCTTCTAACATCTTTTTAAACAAATATGCATCAGCTTTCGCATATTTAACTTTAGATATTTGGTTGCTCGATCTAGGAGCATATTCTTCAATTGCAATAATAACAGCTACAGTTCTATTATATTCTGGTTCGATTATTTGAATTTCTTTTCTTTCGTGAATGCTTTGGATACCCTGACGAATATATTTTTTACCTTCAAGTAGAATTTCTTCCTCTGCTTTTTTTGTTTCTATTATAAATATTTTTTTATCATCATTCTTTATCCAGTTATAAGTGATAACCGAAGGTATAGAAAGTAAAGAAATTGATTTTTGGATAATGTCTAACATTGGGAAATCGTCACTAAGGCCAACTATTTCATTTTTACTCATATCTATTTCTTTCATGCCGAAAATTAATTTTCCACCTTTAGTATTAGCAAAAGAAGAAATAATCTGAGCTATTTTATAAGGATCGAATGGAACTGCATTAAATTCAAATACTTCAGATTTAGTTTTTTGCTCTAAATGTTCCCAATTATATTCTTTAATATCAATATTGTTTATTGGAATTCTATTTATACCTGTTGTTTTCAAAAGTTGTCCAAGAGTAATCTTTTTTGGAACATTTATCCCATCCTCATACCAAAGTTCTGCATCAACATGTTCTAGAACATCAAACTCAGAAGTGTAGTAAATTAATACTTGATGATTATCAGAGGGACGTGCAACGATTGTTACGTTGTTTCCATTTTTAGTTATACCTCCAATTATACTATCAGTAATATTATAGTGATGAGAACAATCATATTCAGGTAATTTTCCTAGGTGAGCAAGTATATTTGGAACTGCTCTAGAAATTAAACTTTCAACATAAAGCATTGAGTTATAATCAGATCTAGATAAATGGAAAAATTCAGGACGTACATTTTCTGTATCTATTGCATTTCGTATATCTTTAAACGAATTAATATTTTTTATTGTTGTTTGGCTATCGGACAAATCATCATACAGACTTTGCTCAGGAATACCTAGCTCTTCTTGTATAAAATAGTCAAGAATTTCTTCTTTTGTTGATCTTAATAGAAAATCCAACTTTTCTTCATGTCCAGTTAACTCAAGATAATTACAAAGAATATTTGATAGGTTTAAAAATACACTATTGCTATTCCATGGATTAGTCACATATAAAGTAGAATTTGAATAATGAGTATTTACACTTTTTACAAAATTAATCCCTTCATAAGTGATTTCTAGTTTATCAGATTGAAAAATCATCAATGAACTAATCATATTATTTAATTTTTCAATGTTAATACTTAAATTATCAGCATAGGAGCTACTATTAATCCAAAGCAATAAGTAAGGAATAATAGATTGTAAATTACTTTTTAGAGGTACACATTCTTCCTTTTTGGTAGAAATTAATTGAAATTCATCTTGTTTAAGCAGTTGCACCCCAAAGTACTGGAATAAAATTTCTAAATGGGGATTTTTTCTGTTTTCAGCGTTGAGTAGTATGAAACTATATTGATCTTGAAAAATAGACTCATTGCCATCAATAAAACATTTCAGATTTTTACATTCACTGAATCCCATTTTTGTATTTAACAAGGTCTCATTTTCAGCCCATTTACTGACTATTTCAATTTCAGAAGAGCTCCAATTAACACATTTATCTAATAAGATTTCATAGATCAATTGAACTCTTTCAATATTTGATTTCTTTATTCGACCATTATCATCCATATCATTAGAAATTTTTTCGAGTATTGTTAAATAATCATTGAGACATAGTGAGGTTTTAAATCCGAAAAAAGCTCTCCAATCTGAAGTTAAATCTGGACCATTAAAAACAGGTAAATATTTTGAAGATATATCTTTAATATCATTTGTGTTAAGAAATACTTCATGTGTAGTTTCACATGTATTTGAAAGTGTTGGTATGCATTTTTTATTTCTGATCAACCAAGGAACATAATTTTGTATTTTATCCCCAGTTGTACGGCCTTCGTAATTATTACGTCCCCAAAAAGCTATCGCAGGAATCTCTATATTGTCAGGATTGAAGTTATTAATATAATCTGACCAAAAAGGGGAAGCAAATTTAAAATTATTTTCAGTAAATTTGCTAAGCTTTAAAGTTGTGATATTGCTAAACTCGTTTGCAGTAAATTCTGAAACAAAGGGTTTAAATTTTTTATCATCTGTATTAAAATAAGTGCTGATTATATCTATATCAGTACTTGAACTGGAGAATTTATCTTTTAATATTTTTTTTGAAATCCCTTCCTCTACTCCAAGATGTTTAAAGAAAATTTTCCAATCATCTTTTTCATTGAGGTTAGTACAATACAATTCACTTATTAAATTATCTATTTCTAGTAAATCTTCAATTTTTAATCTCGGATTATAATAATTCGAAAAATAACAATCTTTTGCCGAATGAAGAGAACCAGTAGTGGTTAGTAATTTTAGTCCATTTAATTGTTGTAGTATTTCTTTAGATAGAGATCCATTTTTATATAAATTGAATAATTCTCTAACAATAGTAATAGCATTTTCTTTAGTAATGTAAGTTTCAATGTTTGGTATTATTTTTTGAGTAATATAAGTTATATCTGTTTTTTCAGTCATCCCTAAATCTTCTAACCATCTTCTAGTTTCTAAATCTTCTGATAACCATTGTAGTAGTGAAGGGTGAATGAATGATAGTTCATTATCTTTGTTTTGCCAATTCTTGTCACCTGCCTCTGGAAAACAAACTTGATTTGGATAATTCAGCACATTTTTATGATCCCAAATAAAAGGAAGTCCTGTAACAAACTGATTAGAAACTTCTTCAAACCTTTCTGAATTAGCAACTTTTTTAAGAAACTTTATTAATTCGATATTTCTATCAATAGTGTGAGATTGACGAAAGTATGGAGACATTAAAAAGTTTTTTAAGTTTTTCCACTCAAAGCTTTTTGCTCCTAGTAGTTTAAAATTACGAAAATATTGAAAGTCTTTAGCAAATTTTTTAGGTATATTCTTTTTTTCATCCGGACCACAGTTGGATACGAAATTTTTTATTTTCTGAGAATCTATAAATGATTTATCAGATAACAAAGTATAGTCAACAATGGTCTCCTCAACTTTGAGAAGTTCATCTTCTTTGGAGAGTATGAATGGAATTTCATTAAGGGCATCTTTAATGCCACTGTTAAATTCTTTACCTAAATCATTATCAGTAAGCTCAGAAGGTATTAGCTGATATGCTTGAGACTTAAATTCGCTTAAAGCTAATTTTGAAATCCATTTAAAAATTTCTATAGCAATTTCTTTGAAAATCCATTGATTCCATTTTGAATCTATGTGAAGAGATTCTCTATTGGCAGATGTAAGAAAATTGGTATTAACTAATACCGGCAAAGGATAATTACGTTCATCGGTTGGTAAATAAGAATATAGCAGTTTATCGCCTTGGCTTAATTTACTAATTCCATTTTTACCTAATTTAGCTACTAAAGTTAATTCTATTGAAGAAGCATTAATTAATTTATCGGGTATGTTTTTTTCTTTCATCAAAATATTTTTTACATTTGTTGGAACAGGTAGTTGAATAGTGTTTGCCAACCAATTAATTTCCTCGCTATTATTTTTTTGAATGGAAATTTTATCTTTTGATGGTCTATTAATTTTAACAGTACTTAACTTTTCAATATCAAAAGTTATTTCACATATGTTTTTTAAGAATAAAAATAAATTTGTATTCTGAGATATTTTTTCAACTGATATAGATGTTTCACTAGCGTTATTTAACTTGACTATTGTTGCAACGTTGGCATTAATTCCTTTTATAAATTGAGTGATGTGTTTTGGAATTTCTTCTTCTTTAGTGTATATAGGAATAATTTGCCAAGGAAATTGGAACGCTCTACCATTATTAATTTCCCATTCTTCTTGAGATTTTTCCCAGTCCCATTTATGTTTATACGATGAATCAAACCTAAGATATTCATTATTAGTATAAATTGTTACATAATTAGACTGCCCAAATACTGATTTAAATCCAATTCCTTTATAACCAGTTTTAGTAATATCAGATTTTTTTGTACCATTATTTACATTACAAATTCCACGAATGTCTTGTATATTGAATGGGGTTCCTGAGTGAGCGATAACTAAATATTCATCGAAGATTTTAATCCATACTTTAATTAAATTGTTATTTGATGAAGAGTCGTCAGCATTTTGTAAAAGTTCATAGATAAATCTTGTCGAATCTGTATAAAGATCTCCAGATAACGCATCTAAGGAACTAGCTTGATTCACAGCTTGACTAGGGTTTATATATTGGGTATTATCCTTAAAAATTTGCTCAATGTGATTTTTTAGGGTCATTTTTATTCTCCTGTTCTTCAATCCTAGGTAATAATTAAATTATAACAGGAAAGTCTAAATGATTGTCTCAAATATCGGAAAATAAATAGACACATCGATTAAAATAGAAGTATCTAGACTAGTATCATACTTAATTTCCTACAAATAAATTAAACATTTTTTTATTTGTATTCAGTGGTATTATAAGTTGAGCTAGAAACTTGATTATATAAAATAAAGCAACGAAATATACTACCAATTTTAGAACCCAAAATTAGAACACATTAGGTTCGAGTCTATTCAAATTCCTCCAATATGATTTTTTTCAAAATACTGTCATATCAAGTCTTTTCATACCCATTCAAGACGTCAAATAAAAAACCAGGTCTTAAGAAAGCTCGTAAAGCTTCTAAATCCTCGAAACGTTAATCATTCATTATTTGTATAGCAGCATGAGTACTTCACAACTCATGCTGCTTTTTTTGATGCGGGAATTAGTATACTTTCTGACAGATAACTGTTGCTTTCGATTTCAGTGATTACCAATATCGTAGGGATATATTCTTCATCTTTTTTATTTTTAACACATTTTTTATCAAAAGATCACTAGGCTAACGTCACTTGCAACATAAACACAAGATCTCCTTAAGCACAATTCCTGGGAAAGAAGAGAAGGAAAAATCGAGCTATTGGTTTTTCTATCCTCTCAAAATATTTTTTTCACAAATTAGCATATTTCTCTTTATTTTTCTTTTAATTGTGATATAATGAACATGTTAAAACAATCACAAGGAGGAAATGATAATGAAAAAAGAAGTAGCAGCTTTGAAGTTTTATTTTAGAAACGGTGAAACTTGGACGATTAAAAAAGAATTTATTGGAGACTTGTGGATCAAACAAATCAGTAAAAGTTTCGGACGAATCAAAGGTGGAGAATTACAAGAAATTTTCCCGTGCGAATCTTTAAAAATTGAAGTTTCCCCAGAAGCTGATAATGTGAACACCAATGATATTAATTTAGGCGGATTGGAATTAGGTATGTTTGAACGGGTAACAAAACACCCGGATATTGAAAAAATGGATATTCTTTATAAAGACGGAGACCATCCTAAATCAGATGTGATCGTAGAGGCAGATTGTGTGTACTTCCCTTATAACCCATCAGATGTTGACGGAAATGACAATGCTTATCAAACAGGCTTTGTTTCTGCAGAAAATCATTTATATGTTGTGATTGATCCAAATAAAAAGGCTGAAGAAATTTACCCAGTTAGCTAACAACTAAAATCAGAAACTATGGACTATAATGGTTCATAGTTTTTTTGTATTTTCCGTTGCTTCATAGTATGATAGATGAAAAGAATACCGAATAAGAAACTAGAATTAGGTGACTAGAGTGAAGGAAAAAGTTACATATGCCGTAGTAGATATTGAGACTACGGGAGGAAATGTGGCCAGCGGAGACCGCATTATTCAGTTTGGTTGTGTATTGATTGAAGATGAAAAGATCGTCCAACAATATGCCACTGATATTAACCCGCTTGTGAGCATTTCAAAACAAATCGAACAGTTAACCGGGATTACAAATCAAAAAGTTGCTCATGCACCTTATTTTGAAGATGTCGCGACCACTATTTTCAACTTATTAGATGGGTGTATTTTTGTGGCGCACAATATTCAATTTGACTATCGGTTTCTTTCAGAAGAATTCGTTCGCTGTGGACTGCCGCCGTTGTCAATCAGTGGAATAGATACGGTTGAGATAGCTCAAATATTATTGCCGACGGAACCCAGTTTTCGTTTAAATGATTTAGCCGCAGCCTTTAATTTTTCACACGAAAATCCGCATCAGGCAGATAGTGATGCTTATGTAACTGCGGAGCTATTTTTAATGTTAAAGAAAAAGTTGAAACAGTTGCCATTAGTAACGGTTGAAAAGCTGGTAGAATTAGCTTATCATTGTACAATGCAAACAGGTCAGTTTTTTAAAGATACACTGAGCGAGATGTATACAGAACGCCCACCATTGCCTAAGCAATTAATCGTCAAAGAAGGTTTGGCCTTACAGCAAAAGACGGTGGATTATGAACAGAGAACCCATCGCGTTCCCGTCCATTATCCAGTCACAAACAAAGAAAAAGAAGAATTATTTCAACAGAAGTTAACGATGCGCACACCGCAAATTAAAATGATGGATGAAGTTTATGATTATTTTTCAGAACATCAATCAGAACACCAATCTGAACATTTTGCGATTGAAGCAGCTACCGGAACAGGAAAAACACTAGGGTATTTGTTGCCGCTAGCTTACCTAGCTACTCCTCAAGAGCCGGTGGTCATTAGTACGTATACTACTTTATTACAAAAACAGTTGTTTGAAAAAGATAGCAAACAATTAAACGCAATTTTACCGTTTACAATCCAAACAGCTGTTTTAAAAAGCAAACGACACTATATTCACCTTGCCAAGTTCCAAGAAGTGTTAAAAGATCCTGTTGAAAATCAACTGGATGCTCTACTAAGAATGCGTACCTTAACGTGGTTAACGGAAACCACTACGGGCGATTTAGATGAATTAAACTTAACGAATTACCTTCAGCCTTTTTGGGATAAAATTCGCCATCGCGGTTGGGTAGATACTATGCAAGAAGACCCGTTTTATGAACAGGATTTTTATTTGTTTGCGCAAGAAAAGATTAAGAATGCGAGTATCATCATTACGAATCATGCTTTTTTATGCCATGATTTACATCGTAAAGAACCTATATTGCCCGATGTTCAAAAAATCGTGATTGATGAAGCCCATCACTTAGCAGATGTTGCTACAGAAGCGTCAAGCGAAATTTTTTCTTATTATCGCAATCAGCACCTTTTAAGATTGGTTGGCAAATTAGCGGAAGAAAAAAGCTTTTTAGGCCGGTTGAATCAACTGGTTCCTAAAAATGTTGGGATTCAAACGTCTCAATTAAATTTGATCGAAATGAGTACACTGGCTCTAGAAGAAGAGCTGTCTCTTTTTTTTGAAGAATTAGTAATGTATTGCCACATAGAAATGACTGAAGCGCAAAAAAAACAAGATCAAATTGATTTACAGTTTGTTCGAACAACAAGTTGGTCGCTCGAATTAAGGAAACTCACTAAAAAAGTAGTAGCTTTGTTGCAAGATGTCACTATTTTAGGAATGGAAGTAACCCAACAAGCTCTTGCTCAAAGAAAACAGTTGACGCAACGAGAACGTCACTTAATGGATGATTTTTTTGAATTGATGCAGACGCTTGAAGAACAAACAGCTATTTTTCAGCACATTTTTCAAAATAGCGAACAAAATGAAGTAACTTGGTTTTCGTTTAAACAAAAGAGCCCTAAGGATAGTTTTGTGATCAAGCGTTCCAGAATCGACAGCAGCGAATTTTTAAGGAAAAAATTAGTGGAACAAACAAAATCTATTTTATATACTGGTGCCACATTAGAGTTAAATTCGGCTTTTACGTACTTCGAAAAACAATTAGGGGAGCAACCGTTACGCAAATTGCTTATTCCTACGCCATATGATTATCGAGATCAAGCAAAGTTATGGATACCGAAAGAATTGAAACCAATCAAACAATTGTCTAAAAAACAGTTTGCTCAAATGATAGTGGAATATTTAGAAGTGCTCGTCCATTGTTCAAATGAAAACATGATGGTTTTGTTTAATTCACATGAGACATTGCAAGCTGTTTATGATCTGATCCAGCAACATTCAGCCTTTTTAGGCCGTGAATTGCTGGCACAAGGTTTATCCGGCAGTCGTGACCGCATGTTAAAACGCTTTTTCCATTCAGCTGGAGGGATTCTATTAGGCGCTGATAGTTTTTGGGAAGGGGTGGACCTACCAGGCAAATCATTAAGATTGATCGTAGTCACGCGTTTACCTTTTGAATCACCAGACCGGCCTTTTACTAAAGCGAGGTATCAATGGCTAGAAAGAGAAGGCATAAACCCCTTTATGGCAGATGCGGTACCAAAAGCAACCATTCGCTTGAAACAAGGTTTAGGAAGGCTGATTCGATCGGAAACAGATAAGGGCGTCCTGCTTGTTTTAGACGACCGATTGGTTCATACGTCTTATGGTCAACAGATGTTGACAGCTTTACCGTCTGAAATGACAAAAGAGGTTATCTCGAAAGAAGACTTAGGGCGTGAATTGCCGCTTTTCTTAAAAGACGAACAATAAATACAATGAAAAGAAACAAGTAAAAGTGGGGATGTTATGAAAAAGACGATAATTAGTCTATTGACGATCTTAATGGCCATTGTAATAGTTTTTTCTATTTTTTTATTTAATACAAGTCGCCAGCCGTTAAAACAAGCAAAAGCTGAAGCCATTAAAATTGCCAAAGAAACAGCTGGAATGACAACTACTGATGAATTTTATTGGTATAATAATGAAGAAACCTATTTCAGTGTATCAGGCACAAATCAGAAAAAAGAAAAGTTACTGGTTATTGTAGAACAAAAGGGAGGAAAAGTGCTCACTTTAAAACAAGGTGAATTCATTTCTGAACAAGCTGCTAAAAAAATTGTCTGGGAAACAAAAAAGCCTGCCGAACTTTTAGAAACACGTGTCGGGATTGAAGAAGGTGTTCCTGTATGGGAAGTTGCCTATAAGCAAAAAAACGGGCGCTTGGGGTATTATGTTGTAACAGCTAAAGAAGGAAAATGGGTAAAAGATATTGAAAATATCTAAGTAAATTTATTAAGTTAAGGAATGGCAAAATTTTTCGTAATTTTTAATGCTAACTTTGAATAAGTTGGTTATAATAGGAAACGTCCATACTACTTTTGAATACGGAATGAAGTGAAAGTAGTTAATATTTAAACCAAAGGAGTCTACAACAGTGAAACATATTTCAATTATTGAATCTAAAGACCATGTTGGCGAAGAAGTAACTATCGGAGCATGGGTAGCGAATAAAAGATCCAGTGGAAAAATTGCTTTTCTACAATTACGTGACGGCTCAGCCTTTTTTCAAGGGGTTGTCGTAAAAAGCGAAGTAGATGAAGAAGTTTTTCAATTAGCTAAAGGGTTAGCACAGGAAACAGCTATCGAAATCACCGGAGTGATCCAAGAAGACAGCCGTTCAAAATTTGGTTATGAAATAACTGTAAAAGAAATCAAAGTAATTGGAGAAAGCCACGATTACCCAATTACACCTAAAGAACATGGTACAGAATTTTTGATGGATCACCGCCATTTATGGTTGCGTTCATCTAAGCAACATGCCATTATGCAAATCCGCAATGAAATTATTATGGCAACGTATAACTTCTTCCATAAAGAAGGCTTTATAAAAATTGATCCGCCTATTTTAACAGCAAATGCTGCTGAAGATTCTACTGAATTGTTCCATACAGAGTACTTTGACCAAGAAGCTTACTTATCTCAAAGTGGACAATTGTATATGGAAGCTGGAGCAATGGCTTTCGGTAAAGTCTTTTCATTTGGACCAACGTTCCGGGCAGAAAAATCTAAAACACGCCGTCATTTGATTGAATTTTGGATGATAGAACCGGAAATGGCTTTTATGGATCATGAACAAAGTTTAGAAGTACAAGAAGAATATGTAGCTTATATCGTTCAAAGCGTTTTAGATAATTGTGATTACGCCTTATCCGTCTTAGAGCGCGATAAAGAAGTATTGAAAAATTATACGAAACTGCCTTTCCCAAGAATTTCCTACGATGATGCTATTTCATTATTGAATGAAAACGGCTTTGATGATATCAAGTGGGGTGATGATTTTGGTTCTCCGCATGAAACTTTTATTGCGAATCAATTTGACAAACCTGTTTTTATTTTGAATTATCCAAAAGCAATCAAGGCATTTTATATGAAGCCGCACCCAGAGCGTGAAGATGTTGTGTTATGTGCAGATTTAATTGCGCCTGAAGGGTATGGAGAAATTATCGGCGGAAGTGAACGTGAAGTTGACTTCGAAGCTTTAACAGAACGAATCAAAGATTTCGGGCTAACAGAAGCAGATTACGCTTGGTATTTAGATTTACGTAAATATGGTTCTGTTCCGCATTCAGGCTTTGGCTTAGGGCTAGAACGAGCAGTAACTTGGATTTGTGGTACAGAACACATTCGAGAATCTATTCCGTTTCCACGTTTGTTAAACCGTATTTATCCTTAACATAAATGAACGACAGTAACTTAAGTTTTCTTGAGTTACTGTCTTTTTCTCAATGCATAAGATTTAACTTAATTACCATCTCTGGTAAATATGGAAAAAAGGAAATTATTAAGGAGAATAAAAATGAATCATCAACTTTTACATGCCTGGCTTGAAGCTGGAAATACGACTGTCTCAACTATCCTTTTAAAAAAATACCGGGAAATTGGGTTGACGAATGAACAGTTGATTTTGATTTTACAGCTAAAATCTTTTATAGACAGCGGTATTTTATTCCCTGACACGGAAGAAATTGCCAAACGGATGGATATTTCTTCCGCTGAAGTTTTTCAGTGTATTCATGATCTGATCCAAAAGAAAGTATTGAGCATTGAGACCGAAAAAAATACTGAGGGAAAGACAAATGATCAATATAGTCTTACACTGCTTTGGGATAGGCTGGCACTCTTATTAGAGCAAACAAAAAAAGAAGAACACCATCAGGAACAAGAATTGTCTGAACAAGAACTATTCCGTCGTTTTGAAGCAGAATTCGGCAGAACATTATCACCAATTGAAATTCAGACAATCGGTATGTGGCTTGATGAGGATAAATACCCTGTTGAATTAATTGAGCTGGCTTTAAGAGAAGCCGTTTTAAGTCAGGTTTACAATTTGAAGTACGTGGATCGGATTTTATTAAACTGGGAGCGTAAAAATATTCGTTCTAAAGACCAAGTAGAAAAAGAAGCTAAACGTCACCGGCAAAATAAAGCTACTTCCGTTAATCCATCAACAGATAAAAAAATCGGCACAAAAGTACCCTTGCATAACTGGTTAAATGATAATGAGTAACATAGGAGAGATCGGATGTTAAGCAAAAAAAAGACAGTTGAAGTAATTGAAGCTATGGGAGAGCTTTTTCCAGATGCTAAGTGTGAATTGACCCACCGTAATGCTTTTGAACTTTTGATTGCTGTAATGTTAAGCGCTCAGACAACGGATGTATCTGTCAACAAGATTACGCCTAACTTATTTGACCGCTATCCAACTCCAGAAGCCTTTACAACAGCACCGTTAGAAGACATTATGAATGCCATTAAGACGATTGGATTATATCGGAATAAAGCAAAATATATAAAAGGCTGCTGCAAAAAATTAGTGGATGAGTTTAATGGGGAAGTTCCTCGTACAAGAAAAGAATTAGAATCTCTTCCAGGTATTGGCAGAAAATCAGCAAATGTAGTGTTGAGTGTAGCTTTTAATGTTCCGGCAATAGCAGTTGATACTCACGTAGAACGAGTAACAAAGCGCTTAGGGATTTGTCCGCCGGATGCAACTGTGCGGCAAGTAGAAGAAATTCTAATGAAAAAATTACCGCCTGAAATGTGGAGCATAGCTCATCATCGATTGATTTTTTTTGGACGCTATCAATGTACAGCAAGAAACCATGACCATACGGTTTGCCTTCAATTAGTGGGTTTAAAATAAAACCCAATTGAGTTATTCTAAGTGTTGGAAAAAAGAAAAGACTAAAAACTGCTTTGTATCAGAGTACGAAACGGTTTTTAGTCTTTTATTGGTATAGCATATTATAAAAAATGGTAAACGATTAAGCTTTTTATAGAGTTTTCTTTTGTTAAGCAGTTAGTAAAGAAGGAAGTATTCATTAGAGACGGTCTAGCGAACAAAAGGGTTTTACAACATTTGACGTTGGTCAGTAACGAAACTGGTTTTCTTCTCATTCGAAACGATTTAGAAACACATCTCAGAAATTTTTGGAGGAATAGGGAGTTGCTTGTAGCCATGGAAAAGGATACAAGGAGAATTACTTAGCGTTAGGCTTTAGCCGCTACGCTGAGTTTGAACTTGTAAGTTTTGAGACACGTTCTTCGGCTCAAAACGATCCCATGGCTTTCCACAAGTAACCCTGTAGTCCGGAGGAAATTTCCTTACCAACACCAGAAAAAAAGAACCAACAAAAGCAGCAGAAAAGCTCTTTATCCAAAAGGATAAAGAGCTTTTCTTGTATTTATTCAGGTGCTGTTTCTGAAGAGCTTTCTTGTGCATCTTCTTTTTCGCTATCAGAAGATGTAGATGAGGATGACGATTCCTCAGAAGAGGAAGAAGTTGAGCTGCTGCTTTCGCTAGCAGAATCAGAAGCGGTATCAGAGCTGCTGTCTGGTTTCGAACTCTCTGAAGAACTTTCTGAAGAGCTGTCTTCTGAACTTTCTGAAGAACTGTCAGAACTGCTGTCTTCCTCTTCTTTTTTAGGTGAAACAGTTACTGAAGTTGTTGCTTTTGGACTAGTTTTCTCTTCTACTTTAACAGCTAGGGTGATGTCTACTTTTCCTTCTGGTGGATTTTGTACCACATAAGATAAGTCAGAAGTTTCGTACGATTGCCCGCCAACGGTTAAGACATAACTAGCAGAATCGGATTTATTTGTAAGCGAATAAGCATCCCATTTGATAGAGATTTCATCTTTTTCTTCATCATAAGCTGCTTTTAATCCACTTGGTGCCTTTAATTTTTCACCAAAAGAAGTAGAAACAGTTGTAGGTTGTGTTCCTTTTACAAATAGTTCTTTAACAATCTTATCAGAAGGAGTGTTAGGTCCTGGCAGTTTAGCTGGATTTGATCCATTTTCCACTGCAACTTCCACAACAGAAGCCGGTTTAGTCCAATCGTTATTGGTAACTGATTCTGAAACATAAGACATCAGCGAACGATAAATTTTTCGTGGCAATTGTTGAGAACTAGGACTTAGCCAATGGCCATCCTCATACTTTTTATCGTAGCCCACCCAAACAGAGATCGAATAATTACTCGAATAGCCGCTAAACCATGAATCTGGCACTCCATTACTAGGGATATTGTGCTTAGTTTTTTCTTCATCCGTATAGTTGGTCGTACCGGTTTTTCCTGCTTGAGGTACTCCAGCAATAGGGACCAAGTCACTGTTCGTTCCTGTGTTAACCGTTTCTTTTAAGATATCTGTAATCATATAAGCTGTTGATTCTTTCATCGCTTGATTAGAATCTGGAGTTAAATCAATTTCTTGTCCATTTTGAAGAGTAACTTTTGAAACAGTATAAGGATCAGTGTAAACACCGCCATTAGAAAAAGCAGCATAAGCAGCTGAAAGTTGGATAGGTGTTACTTCTCCGCCAATAGCATTTGATTCGACTAAACCGCTATTGTTGTTCCAACTAGAAGGATCAATACCTAAATTGTTTAAGAACTTCGTTGAATCAGCGTAACCGACTTCTTGAAGAATTTTAGCAGCTGGAACATTCCTTGAATCTACTAAAGCTTTCCGGATACTGATCTGTCCTAAATAACTTTTATCGTAGTTATAAAGAGGATCGCCGCTCTTAAAGGTATAAGGTTCATCCTTTACTTGTTCATAGGTAGAGTAATTTAAATATTCAATAGCAGGTCCATAAACTGAAAGAGGCTTCATTGTAGAACCGATACTACGATTCATTTCTGAGGCACGGTTTGTACCCAATTGCACTTCTTGGTTACGGCCACCGCCAATAGCTTTTAATTGTCCCGATTGCACATCGACCATTGAAACACCGGCTTGAATGTCTTTATCCGGATAAGCAATGTATTCATCAGAATTTAGAATATCATACAGGCGCTGTTGTGCATCCATATCTAAATTAGTCTGAATGGTCAATCCGGCAGTATAGGGATCTAAGTTCGTTTTTTCTTCTACTTCTGAAATGACTTCTTTAATATAAGAGTCGAAAACTAATTCATTCGTTTGTTCTTCTGTTCGATCAATTAAACCTTCTTCGATCGGTACGGCTTTACTTTCTTCCGCTTGAGCAGCGGTTATTTTCTTATTTTCTACCATCATATCTAAAACTAAATCGCGTCTTTTTTTCGCTTTTTCAGGATGCGTTTTAGGATTATATGAATTAGGCGATTGTGGCAATCCGGCAAGAGTAGCAGCTTCTGGTAAAGTTAAGTCACTAAGTGGTTTGTCATAGTAATATTCACTCGCTGTACTCATTCCATAATTATTATCCGACATATAAACTTTATTGATATAGAAAGTCAAAATTTGTTCTTTAGTATATTTTCTTTCCAACTTTAAAGCTAACCAGGCTTCTTGAGCTTTTCTTTTTAACGTTTGATCAGATTCATTAGTGGAGAAAACCGAGAGTTTAACCAGCTGCTGGGTAATGGTACTACCGCCTTGTGAAGCAAAACCATTCGTAAAGTTCGCTACTACCGCACCGCCGATCCGGATAGGGTCGATTCCTTTATGCGTATAAAAACGTTGGTCTTCGATCGAGATAATCGCATCTTTTAGAACTTGTGGTACTTCATCTTCTTTAGCAAGTTCGCGCTTTTGACCTCCTAAAGTATAGAAGACATTCCCTTGATCATCTAAAATATCTGACGAAATGGAACCCGTAATGTCTTTTTCAGATAATTTAGGAGCAGAAGAAGCATAATACACAAATAAACCAGCACCAGCAATCAAAACTGCTAGAATAGCTAACAAAATACCCCAAATAATCTTTTTCCAGAGAGACTTTGTTGAAGTTTTTTTCTTTTTAGTTGATTGAGAACGTTTCTTTTTATCGTTTTGCTTTTTCGAGACACGAGACATCGTTTCTTTTTTTTCTGACATATAGTATTCTTCTCCTTCAAATTCTGTGAGATGTAACAGCAGTAAAACTGTTTTTATTTCCTTACTTGGGCGATCAATTGGTCAACAATATCTAAATAAGGAATACGAGGCGATAGTCCATAATACAACTCGTAACCTATTTTTTCAAGGTCTTTTAAAGGAATCGATTTTCGTCCTTCTTTAGTTTGATTTTCCCAGTATTGGATCAAATGGGCTGCTTCTAAAAGAAAGATTCGGTTACTGGCTGAAAATCGCAAAATGACAAAAGCAAGTCCAGATTGTTTCAAACAGTGCTGCATATGTGTAATCTGATGTTGATGAAAATTTTTAAGCGGAAATGAAAGTTTATTTTTTGTTTCTTTAGCTTCAAAATCTAAATAAAAACCCCGGTACACTCCATTGTAATCTGTAGTAGAAGCTTGCCGAAAATAAGCTTCTTTAATAACGGCTGCGCTGCGTTTAGGGTAATCCACTTGAACTATTTGAATAGGAGTCGGTTTTTTGTGAATGACCGCTTTGCCAAAAGCCAAGTAGTAAGCATTGCTTTCATTTAACTCCTCTTCTAAAGTCATACCCCTTTTACTAAAAGAAAGGTCTTTCTTTTTTATTTGCTTTTTCTTTATCTTTTCGGCATCATGAGAGTAGCTCTTGCCATTTGGATACTTTATAACCAATTCTATCACACTCCTGTATCCTATTATATCAAATACGGCACTCGAAAGAAAAGGAGAATGAGAAGACTTGGTAACAAATTTATTAGTTAGCGGCTATCGGTCATTTGAATTAGGGATTTTTAAAGAGGATGATCCTAAAATAGCGGTCATAAAAAAATGTTTAAAGGAAGAAATTCGTCTCTATATTGAAGAGGGTGTCAAATGGATATTGACAACTGGCCAATTTGGAGTGGAACAGTGGACGATGGAAGTCGTTGATGAGCTAAAACAAGAATACCCAGATATTAAGCAGGGATTGATTTTTCCTTTTCTTGAATTCGGTTCTAACTGGAATGAACAAAATCAAGGGAAACTAGCGAAATTAAAAACATTAGCCGACTTTGTTGAATCGGTCTCACATCAGCCGTATAAAGATCCTTCTCAACTAAAAAATCATCAGTCTTTTCTGTTGGAGCATACCCAAGCAGCTTTGTTGGTTTATGATACTGAAAGCGAAGGAAAGACCAAATGGTTGTATAAAGCTATTTTAGCAAAACAAGAATCAATCGATTATGAATGCCGCTTAATCGATTTTGACCAATTACAAAACACGGCAATTGAAGAATAAACGCTTTTTTTATTTGATAAAAACAACGCAAAAGAGGAAGAGAAAAGGAATTATACGGAATTATGTAAAATTTAGTTTTTATTTCTGCTTTTCTTTGCTATAATACCCTTAAGAGATTCTATTCTATTAAGAATTAATGCCGTATCATGAATGAAGGATAAAAAGAGGTGCAGTCATGGCAAATAGAACGTTAACAACAAAAGATATTTTGCAAAAAGAATTTAAAACAAGTATGCGTGGATACAATCCTGCAGAAGTGGACGAATACTTAGATGATGTGATTCGTGATTATGAATCATATAACAAAGAACTTACGCAGTTGAAGGCCGAAAATGAACGTTTGCTAAGTAAAGTAGATGAATTAACGAAACAAGCTACTTTATCTAAACCAGCTTATTCATCAGCACAGCCTAATAATACGGTAACGAACTTTGATATCTTAAAACGTTTATCTAATTTAGAAAGACACGTATTTGGTTCAAGATTAGATGAAACAGAAGAAAACGAGTAGAAACAAGCATTAATTTATTTGTAAATTTCGGGTAATTGCGGTCTAGCTTGACTAGGCTGAGGAAAGTCCATGCTCGCACAAGCTGCGATGCTTGTAGTGTTCGTGCTTAGCGAAACAATAAGCTAAGGCCTTTATCTTTGGATAAAGTGACGGCAGAAAAAAGGGCTAAGGTCTTAGACTATGCTTGAGTATTCTTGAAAGTGCCACAGTGACGAAGCAATGCGGGAAACGGTATTGGTGGAACGCGGTAAACCCCTCGAGCGAGCAACCCAAACTTTGGTAGGGGCACTTTTCCTAGGGAATTGAACCGATGGAAGAGGCAGTAATTGCAGACAGATAATTACCTCCGGATAAAAGTGACCCTGACATTTTATCTGAGACAGAACATGGCTTACAGAAATTTACAGATTCAGGTATAAAACCCTCCTTTTCGGAGGGTTTTATATTTATCTTTGCTTTTCGATGCTCTTCATAAAACGAATAAAAAAGAATTGGAGAAAAAATAATGAAACAATTTCAACTTGTTGCAACTGCAGCTAGCGGTATAGAAGCCTTGGTTGGGAAAGAATTACGTGGCATGGGTTATGAATGCCAAGTAGAAAACGGCAAAGTCTTATTTACAGGTACGGAGAAAGACATTGCTCAAACAAACTTGTGGTTAAGAACTGCTGATCGAGTAAAGATCATTGTAGGAGAATTTGACGCTTATGAGTTTGATGAACTGTTTGAAAAGACAAAAGCATTGCCTTGGGAAGATTATTTGCCAATGGATGCTAATTTTCCAGTAGCGGGCAAATCAATCAAGTCAACTCTTTACAGTGTGTCTGATTGTCAAGCATTAGTAAAAAAAGCTACCGTGGATCGTTTGAGCGAAGTTTATCATCGCCGGACGAGGTTACCTGAAACTGGAGCCTTGTATCAATTAGAAGTTGCGCTATTAAAAGACAAAGTAACTTTGACATTAGACACTACCGGGCCTAGTTTATTTAAACGCGGCTATCGAATCGCTAAGGGTGGAGCGCCATTAAAAGAAAATATGGCAGCAGCTTTGATCTCGCTGACAACTTGGCGCAAAGATCGGCCGTTTTATGATCCAGTTTGTGGTTCAGGAACACTTCCAATCGAAGCTGCATTGATTGGTCGGAATATTGCACCGGGTCTTAACCGTAGTTTTTCTTTT
The DNA here is from genome assembly GCF_000744825.1 of Carnobacterium mobile DSM 4848. NCBI lineage: Bacteria > Bacillati > Bacillota > Bacilli > Lactobacillales > Carnobacteriaceae > Carnobacterium > Carnobacterium mobile. The sequence continues at coordinate 536,522 of NZ_JQMR01000001.1, read as the reverse complement.
GAGGAATGGGAATGGTTTGATCAATCGATTTTGAAAGAAGTGCGTTCGGAAGCCAAAGCAGCAATCGATCATGAAATTGAATTAGATATCGTGGGAACTGATATAGACGCTAAAATGATTGAAATAGCCAAACAAAATGCGATCGAAGCTGGAGTAGGAGATAGTGTTGTATTTAAACAGATGCAATTAGCAGACTTTACAACAGAAAAAGAATACGGTGTTATTCTGGCTAACCCTCCTTATGGCGAACGGTTAGGTGAAGAAGAAGAAATTCAAGCGCTCTACAAGCAGATGGGTGAAGTTTATCGACCTTTAAAGACTTGGAGCAAATATATTCTAACAAGCGATTTAACTTTTGAAACACATTACGGTGAACGAGCAACGAAAAAACGCAAATTATACAATGGCGCTCTCAGAACCGATTTATTTCAATATTGGGGAACTCGCCCGCCGCGTGGGCCAAAAAAATAAACATTGAAAAAAAGCGCTAAGAATGACTTTTCTTAGCGCTTTTTTTGGGTTCTATTATTTTTGATGTTGGTAAGAAAAATGAATCTATTCTACAGTCTTGAAGTTTTCGGAGGAAATTTCACTATCTGAGAATTACCAACACGATTACAAAGGACCTTTTTTTGTAGAATAGGGAATTATGAGTGTTAAACTATTTTTTTACGAAGATGAAGGATTTGCTTTTAACCGCAGCTGTAACGCTTGACGTGCAAAATGATCTGCTTCTTTATTTTGTGCTTCAGGGATCCATTGCATACTGAATGAAGGAAAGTGCTGCAAAAGTTGGTTGATCGTTAGGAGATACTGCCGAAACTTTTGATTTTTAACATAATTACGTTCAACAGCAGTTACAACGATTTTGCTGTCTGAAAACATCAATAAATCATGAGAGGCCAATTGCTCTTCTACCAGATAATTTAAGCCTGCAATTACTGCTTCAAATTCTGCCTCATGGTTGCTCATTTCTTTTTTTAGGGGGATAGCTAATTGTTTATGTAGTCCTTCACTGATAAAGACAAGCCCAACACCGCTTGGACCTGGATCAGCTTTAGTTGATGCGTCTGTATACATTCTTAACATATAAACTTTTTCCTTTCTTCTTCTACATTGGTTTTAAAAAAAAATTGTGTTATGATAATTTTAAAGATGTGCTAAATGAACGGGGGGTATGCAAAATAGAAAGGCAATTAAAAGTTAGGCTTTCTTTAGAGCCCGCTTATCAAATTATTTATTGGTCGTTTTGCTGGCTATTTTTTTTCTTAAGTCTGATAGGATTTTTAGAAGCCCAACATTTTAGTATCAGTATTGTCCTCGGGTTGGCGAGTCTCATTCTTTTATATTTTGGTTTGGGGTCTTCGTTGACTTTATCTGAAGGCAAGCTTACATTAAGGTATTTTAGAGGGATCAAAGTAACGGATTACCCGGTTTCTAATTTAACTAAATTAACTTTTTCAGAACAGCGGTTGATTCAAATGGAACAAGTTGATTCGGTTGAGCCCATTATTTTTTATTTAAACAAAAAAAATAAAAAACACTTATTAAGTGCACTTCAGCATACTAGTCCAGCTTTAGGAATAGTAAAAATAAATACCATTAATCTGAATAAAGAATAAAAACTTAAAAAACGATAAACTCAGACGAGTTATCGTTTTTTTTGTAAGTTAAACTAATTAAAAGCAATCCATTAGTTGAATAAGACGTTTAAAGTTGGTTAATCACAACCACGTTCGTTGCTTGAGGTCCTCGTGTGCCTTCTACGATTTTAAATGCAACTTGCTGTCCTTCTGATAATGATTTAAATCCTTCATTTTCAATCCCGGTAAAATGAACAAAAATATCCTCCAATTCATTGTATTCAATGAATCCATACCCTTTTTCATTACTAAACCATTTAACTGTTCCATTTTCCATCTGACAGTCCCCCTTAACGAATTTTTCAACCAACCTTAAGCCAACTTGCGCAAAAAAATAAAGAGGATACAAGAAGAAACGGCTTACCCCTATTATTATAGGAATGTTAACCGCTTTCGTCAAATGGAAAGTAGCGATAGAGAGTGTTTTTAGCTTTATTTCTTATTCGATTGCCATCCAAGCAGGCGAAGGTTTTTCTTTTGAGTCAACTATTGTATAATTGAAAATAGCGAAAATGAACAATTGAAGATATAGCGTCTGATTGTTTTAGTCGAAAGGGGAAATGTGCATGTTGTCAGATATTGAAATAGCTCAAAAAAATGAAATGAAGCCGATTGTTGAAATTGCGGAAAAGCTTGCGTTATCGGAAGATGATTTAGATCTCTATGGAAAGTATAAAGCTAAAATTAATTTAACCCGTCTCAATCACACATTTGAGAAGAGAAAGACGATGGGAAAACTGATCTTAGTTACTTCGATTAACCCCACACCTGCCGGAGAAGGGAAAACAACAGTCTCTGTGGGGTTAGCCGATGCTTTGAGTCACTTAGGCCAATCTGCTATTTTAGCGCTTAGAGAGCCTTCTTTGGGACCTACTATGGGCATGAAAGGTGGAGCAGCCGGTGGTGGTCATGCGCAAGTTATGCCAATGGATGATATTAATCTGCATTTCACTGGAGACATGCATGCTTTAACTACAGCGAATAATGCGTTATCGGCTTTTATCGATAACCATATTTATCAAGGAAATACCTGTAAAATCAATCCAACGACGATTACGTGGAAACGGGCCCTAGATTTGAACGACCGTTCTTTAAGAAATGTAGTTGTCGGATTAGGCGGCCGAGTCAACGGTGTGCCGCGTGAAGATGGGTTTGACATTACTGTCGCCAGTGAAATGATGGCAATTTTATGTTTAGCTAGAGATATAGAAGACTTGAAAAAACGATTGTCCCAAATCGTGATAGGTGAGTCTTATGATCATAAACCGGTTAGAGTAGCTGATTTAGAGGTTCAAGGAGCTTTGGCTTTATTACTGAAAGATGCCATCAAACCTAACTTGGTTCAAACGTTATTTCATACCCCTGCTTTAGTACATGGAGGTCCATTTGCCAATATCGCTCATGGCTGCAATAGCGTTCTAGCTACACATACCGCCTTGCAGTTGGCGGATTATACTGTAACAGAAGCAGGATTTGGCGCTGATTTAGGGGCAGAGAAATTTTTAGATATCAAAGTTCCGCAGCTAGAAAAAGCGCCTGATGCGGTCGTGATTGTGGCAACGATTCGTGCACTGAAAATGCATGGCGGTGTTCTTAAAACAAATTTGAAAACAGAAAATGTGGAAGCTTTGAAAAAAGGCTTTACTAATTTGCAAAAACACATCGAAAACATCCATCGCTATGGCTTGCCGGTAGTTGTGGCAATCAACGAATTTTCAGAAGATACGGCTAAAGAAGAAGCTTGTTTAATTGATTTGCTTCATGCTTTAGCGATACCGGTAGCCGTTACTTCAGTGTGGGAAAATGGTCCAGCGGGCGGAGTAGAACTAGCCGAAGCAGTAATGAAGGTGATTGAAAACCAAAAACCTGAATTTGTTCCTTTATATGAAGCTGCGGCTACTACTGTTCGAGAAAAAGTAGAGAAAATCACAAAAACGATTTATGGCGGTTCTGAAGTGCAGTTTTCAAAAACAGCTTTGAAGCAAATGCAATTATTTTCAGAAAATGGTTGGGAGCATTTGCCGGTCTGTATGGCCAAAACACAATACTCCTTATCAGATGATCCTCTAAAATTAGGCCGTCCGACAAATTTTGATATCACCATTAGAGAATTTGTTCCAAAGTTAGGCGCTGGCTTTATTGTCGCATTGACTGGAGAAGTCATGACGATGCCAGGTTTACCAAAAAAACCAGCAGCTTTAAAAATGGATATTACAGAAGATGGAAAAATAACGGGTTTATTTTAGAACGAGAGGCAGCTAAATGACTCTAATGAAAGGAGATGCCTGAAAAATGGAAACGGCTTTAACACAAGAATTAATGGATCTGGCAAAAGAACGCAACGCGGGATTTTCTGTAGAAGGTTTCCTATGGGGAATAGGGCCTAAACATCCGCGTTTTATGCTGGTAGGAGAAGCTCCTGGAGAAGTTGAAACAGTCAGCGGTGTTCCTTTTACAGGCAGAGCAGGAAAAGAACTCATGAATTTTTTCGAGTTTTTAGGTGTGACCCGTGAAGAAGTATATATGACGAGTACATTTAGAAGCCGGCCCTATCGTGAAAAAGAAAAAGTAGATAGAAAAACCGGAGAATTTTTTATGCGTAAGTACAATCGCACACCGAGTAAAAAAGAAATTCTAGCCCATGCACCCCTGTTGGATTATGAAATCAAAGAAATAGACCCGCCGATTATTTTAGCGATGGGCAATATTGGTTTTCAACGGTTAGTCGGAGATCAAGCAAAGATCACTCAAGTACACGGACAATTGTATGTGGGACCTATTCAAGAAGTAGCTTCACTAGACGCACAAAGTTTTTCGTGGTCAAAAAAACAATACCGTGTTTTCCCGACTTTTCATCCAGCTTCAATTTTTTATAATCGTACATTACTAGAAACGATCTATCAAGACTTGGCAGCCTTTAAGACTTACCTCTAATAATAGTAAGCAAGGTAAATTTTTTTCAGTTCAATTATGTTAAGATAGAATAGATCAAATAAAGAGCACTAATTATGGGAAAGTGGAGATTAATGATGAAAGAAATGAAAGTAATCGATTTAACGAAAACCTATGGAGAAAAGGTTTTATTCGATAATATTAGTTTTTCCATTAGAACTGGAGAACGCGTAGGGTTGATTGGCGTTAACGGTACGGGTAAAAGTAACTTATTGAACGTTATTACAGGCAGAGACAGCGGCGAAAAAGGTGAAATTCAAACTCCGAAAGATTATCGTATTGGGTACTTATTGCAAGAACCAGAATTAAAATCTGAACAAACAGTTTTTGATGCTCTTTTTGAAGGAGATACACCGATTTTAGTAGCGCTGAGAAATTATGAAAAAGCGTTAGAACATCTGACACTCGATCCGATGAACGAGGCTTATCAAAATGCGTATTCAAAAGCAGAACAAGCGATGAATGATCATGATGCGTGGTTGGCAGAAACAAATGCTAAAACCATCTTAAGTAAATTAGGTATTATCGATTTAGATCAATCCATTGCGACGCTGTCAGGCGGACAAAGGAAACGAGTCGGATTAGCTCAAGTGTTGATACAAGAGCCCGATTTATTGGTATTGGATGAACCAACAAACCATCTTGATTTCCAAACCATTACTTGGCTTGAAAATTACTTAAGTGGTTACCGAGGAGCGCTTTTGTTAGTGACACATGACCGGTATTTCTTAGACCGAATCGTGAATCGAATGATCGAACTTTCGCATGGTCAAGCCATTATGTATACCGGCAACTATGAAGCCTATATTACAGCCAGAGCAGAACGTCAAGAGGCTTCTATTCGGGCTGAGCATAAGCGCAAACAATTGTATACAAAAGAGCTGGCTTGGATGCGAACAGGAGCAAAAGCTCGTTCAACAAAACAACAGGCGCGTATCAATCGTTTTAATGACTTAGAAGAAAACTTGCATCAAGTAAAAAGCGATGAATCTGTTGAAATGAATTTAGAAGGAGCACGTATTGGAAAACGAGTTCTCGATTTACAACAGGCTTCTTTGACATTTGCAGGACACCCCATCATTAAAGAGTTTAATTTATTGATTCAAGCAAAAGATCGCATTGGAATCAGCGGCAAAAACGGTGCTGGTAAGTCAACGTTGCTAAACGTCCTGGCAGGCCGTATCCCGTTAGATTCTGGTACGCTAGTTGTAGGCGAAACGGTTAAAATTGCGTACTATACTCAAACCACTGAAGAAATGGATCCTAACAAACGGGTTATTTCATTTTTACAAGAAGTAGGAGAAGAAGTCGAAACCTCTAACGGAGAAAGAATCAGCGTGACTAATTTATTGGAACAATTCTTATTTGAAAAATCTAGTCATGGAACACTGATTGGCAAACTGTCCGGTGGAGAAAAAAGACGGTTGTATTTGTTAAAATTATTGATGCAGCAGCCAAATGTTTTATTATTAGACGAGCCCACAAATGACTTGGACATTGCTACATTGACTGTCTTGGAAGACTACATTGAAACATTCCCTGGAGCCGTCATCTCAGTTTCGCATGACCGGTATTTTCTTGATAAAACCACTGAAAAATTATTAATATTTGAAGGTGAAGGAAAAGTTGTTCCTTATTATGGGAATATCACCACGTTTATTGCAGAAGAAGAAATGGAAAAAACAGCCAATCAAGGAAAAAGTTCAGATCATAAAAAACCTATTTCTGAAGAAAAACCAAAAGCTTCAAAAAGTAAAGATGTTAAAGAGAAATTAACCTATACAGAACAAAAAGAATGGGAGACCATTGAAGATGAACTTTTTGAGTTAGAGAGCGAAATTGAAACGATACAAAAAAAGATGAGTGAAAATAGCAGCGATTTTACACTGTTGCAAGAACTTCAAGAATCTTTGACATTGAATGAGAAGGAATTAGAAGAAAAAATGACCCGTTGGGAATACCTAAGTCAATTTGAGAGCAATTAAAGGCAAGTAGGAGGAACAACCTTGGAGACTGAATATTTAAATTTAGGGAAAAAAGTTTTAAAAGAAGGCACTTTGAAAACAGATAGAACTGGAACAGGCACAAAAAGCCTATTTGGTTACCAAATGCGTTTTGATCTTCAAAAAGGGTTTCCTTTATTGACAACAAAACGAGTTCCTTTTGGATTAATCAAAAGTGAATTGCTTTGGTTTATCAAAGGTGACACAAATATACGCTACCTTTTACAGCATAATAATCATATCTGGGATGAATGGGCATTCGAGCGTTATGTGAAAAGCGCAGATTACGAAGGTCCAGATATGACCGATTTTGGCCGAAGAGCCCTAAAAGATGAAGCTTTTAATGCAGTTTATCAAAGTGAAAAAGCTGATTTTTGTCAGCGTATTTTAGATGATGAACGATTCGCTGCTCAATATGGAGAACTAGGCAATGTTTATGGTTCCCAATGGCGGAATTGGAAAACTTCTCAAGGCGAAACAATCGATCAATTAAAAGATGTGATTGATATGATCAAAAAATCTCCTGATTCCAGAAGATTAATTGTATCTGCTTGGAATCCTGAAGATGTACCAGGTATGGCTTTACCGCCTTGTCATACACTTTTCCAATTCTATGTAGCGGACGGAAAGTTGAGTTGTCAACTTTATCAAAGAAGTGCAGATATCTTTTTAGGTGTACCTTTTAATATTGCCAGCTATGCGCTGCTAACCCATCTTATTGCTCATGAAACAGGTTTAAAAGTAGGAGAATTTGTTCATACTTTAGGTGATGCTCATTTGTACCTAAATCATATGGAACAAATGGAAAAACAGCTGACGCGAGAACCAAAAGAGTTTCCAACTGTAAAATTAAATGAAGAAAAAACAAGTATATTTGATTTTGAAATGGAAGATATTTTATTGGAAGATTACCAACCCCATCCTGGTATCAAAGCTCCAATTGCAGTTTAAACAATAAAACAAAAGTGGTGAAAAAAATGATTGCATTTTTATGGGCACAAGATCAACAAGGTCTTATTGGAAATAAAGGAACGCTTCCTTGGCGTTTGCCGAATGATCTAAAATTTTTTAAAGAAAAAACTCAAGGAAATGCTGTTGTAATGGGAAGAAAGACATTTGAAGGAATGAATAAACGGCCTTTACCTAATCGTATCAATATTGTGATGACGACAGATGAAAAGTATCAAGCAGAAGGGGTATTGGTGATGCACAGCCCAAAAGAAGTACTGGACTTTGCGGATCATTATCAAGGCATTACTTTTATTACTGGTGGTTCGGATATTTTTAAATTGTTTGAGAAAAATGCATATGTGTTGTATCGGACAATGATCGATGGTGAGTTCGAAGGAGATACCTTTATGCCGGATCTGGATTGGTCTAAATGGCAATTGGTTGATATGGATACAGGAATAGTCGATGAGCGCAATAAGTACGCTCATACATTTGAAACCTATCGAAGAAAATAAAATAGAACTAAAAACGCCTTAGGACTTTTATCCTAAAGCGTTTTTAGTGACAACAAATTTAAACATAAAAGAGAATAGAAAAGTACATAAAAGCAGTACCAGCTAATACAAATAGGTGCCAAAGCACGTGCATAAACCGAACGTTTCGAAGACTATAAAAAATAGCGCCAATCGTAAACGACAAACCGCCTAAGACAAGCAGTAAAAAGCCTTGAGATCCTAACCCTTGATAAATGGGCTTTAAGGCAAAAACACAAAGCCAACCCATAGCTATATAAATCCAAGTAGAAAATTTCTGAAGATGATTGATCCAAATGGCTTTGTAAATAACACCGAGAATAGCAATGCCCCACACAATGCCAAAGAAACTCCACCCCATTGGGCCTCCGATCGTAATAAGTGTATATGGAGTGTAAGTGCCGGCGATTAAGAGAAAAATACTCATATGGTCAATTGTCTTAAATAATTTACGGGCTCGTGTAAAGATTAAACTATGGTAAAGCGTAGAACAAAGGTACAAGAGAATAAGAGTCGAACCATAGATGGCATACGAAACGATTTCAAGAGCAGATCCAGTTTGAGATCCTTTATACAATAAAATGACCAATCCGGCAATGCTTAATCCAAAACCGATTCCATGTGTCACAGCATTAAAGACTTCATTTATCACGAGGTATCTTTGAGAAAAGACCGTTTTTTCCTGAAGATTCTTTTTTTCCATTTATTTGCCTCCTATCCCAATATTGCTTACTTAAACCACCACAGATAAGTATACGAAGATTCGAGAATCTGTTATACTATTCTATGTGTAAATAGGGAAATAATCTTGTATAAATAAGCAAAATCAAATGAGTTTAGTGTTTACAGTCAGTATAACATGAGCCTTACAGAAATTGCATGAAGAAAGATGGGATGAAATAGAAATGAAAAACATAACAATCGTTACCGATTCATCAGCTCAATTAACTCCAGAAGAAATAGAGAAGTTTAACATTCACGTGTTGCCTTTAACTATTTTAATTGATGGAGCATCGTATGTAGATGGAGAAACGCTGCAAAAAGAGGAATTTATGGATCGAATGGAAATAGCTAAAGCCTTGCCTAAAACAAGTCAGCCTCCAATAGGGACTTTTATAGAATGCTATAACCAATTAGGAATGGAAGGCGGAGAAGTGATTTCCATTCATATGACTGAATCCTTAAGCGGTACAGTTAATGCGGCCAGACAAGCGGCTCAAATGACGGAGACAGCAGTCACAGTCGTTGACAGCAAATTTACCGATCGGGGACTATCTTTTCAAGTTCTCGAAGCCGCAAAACTAGCAGCTTCCGGCGCAGATAAAGAGACCATTTTAAATCATATTGAAACAGTTAGAAAAAATACCCGTTTGTTTATTTGTGTACGCACATTGGAAAATCTGGTCAAAGGGGGAAGAGTCAGCCGAGTAGTCGGAGCTGTTTCAAATTTGATCGATATGAAATTGATTTTTGAACTTGTTGAAGGCAAGTTAGAAAGCCGAGTTAAAGGCAGAGGAATGAAGCCAATCAATAAATGGAATCAAAAGCTGAAAGAAGAATTAGCTCAAACGGAAGGCGTGATGGAAGTTTCTTTTTCACATGCAGCTGATTATGACTATATTGAGGCATTAAAAGAGGACTTTCAAAAGGCGATGCCTGATGTTCCGATGACGATGGATCAGACAAGTCCTGTTATAGCTACGCATACCGGAAAAGGTGCTTATGCGATTGTTTATTATACAAAGTAAAGCACGAAAAGATAAAGAAAGTGTCTTAGTATAAAAAATGGAGTTGAAGACGATGAAAAAAGTGCGTTCTTTTTTGTTCATGTGTGTGATTGTGGCGTTGGGAACGTTCATCGTTATCCAAGGTTTAAACTTTTTTTTAAACAAAACAGAACAAGCCAAAAAGCAAGAGCAGGAAGAAATTGACCAATCAGTTTATTTAGTTGCCATAGGTGACTCGTTAACAGAAGGAGTTGGGGACAGTACGCAAAACGGAGGATATGTTCCTTTGGTTGCCAACCAATTGAGAGAAACAACCGGCATCCAAGAAGTAACGACAAAAAATTATGGGATAAGCGGCGAACGCAGTGACCAGATTTTAGAAAGAATCAAGCAACAAGAAGATGTGCGTTCTGACTTGGAAAAAGCAACAGTTATTGTATTGACTGCTGGCGGAAATGATCTGATTCAAACCTTTAAAAGAGAACAGCTGAAAATAAATCAAGACAGTTTTATTGAACCGAAAAAAAAGTATCAAGAAAATCTAACAGCTATTCTAACAGAATTTCACTCGCTGAATCCAAAAGCGCAAGTCTATATTTTTGGCATTTATAACCCTTATGCGTATCTTTTTCCTGAAGTGACTGAAATGCAGGAAGTGTTAGATTCTTGGAATGAAGAAACTGAACAGCTAGCTGAAAAAGAACAAGCGACTTATCTTTCATTAAGTGAGTTATTTGACTTGAATGGACAGACAACACCGGCAGATACAATTGGGGATTCATCGGATGACCAGCCGGCTAATAATCCTTTATTGTATGAAGAAGACCTGTTTCATCCAAATGATCAAGGCTATGAATTGATGGCGGATGAATTGTATCAAGCGCTTGTAAAAAACCGGACGATTGCAGATTGAGCAGTGACTTTTATGTTTAAGAAAGGGAGTTAGTATGAAAGAAAAAAGAACCACCAACAAACCAATTAACAACAAAACAACGCCAAACTTTTGGAAATGGGCTTTTCTTATTTTGCTTTCAATTGTATTAGGCACTGTGATCTGGGTATTCAGCCAATTAACCGCTGTTATTCAAGGAGAACCGAATCTTACAATTGAGGAACCAAGAACAGATGAAATGGCTTTTCAAATCCAAGCCCATAAAAAAGACCTGAATCAATTAGTCACAAAATACATTGATGAAGAACTTGCAAACGATCAAGTTGATTTTGAGTTTAGTCTAGAAGATCAGGCACAATTAAAGGGAACTTTTCAATTATTCGGTCATGATGTGCAGTTCGCACTTTTTTTAGAGCCTTTTGTGATGGAAAACGGCAATTTACAATTTAAAGCCACCAACATTTCTGTCGGTACATTAAATTTACCGATTTCATTTGCGATGAATATGATAAAAGATCAATTGAAAATACCAAAATGGGTGGCTATCAATAGCCAAAAAGAAATGATTGTATTCAATTTAAATGAATTTTATTTAAAGAGCGGGATACATTTTTCAGCCAATAAAATTGATTTAGCAGAAGATGATATTCGTCTAACGGTTTACTTGCCAGCTGATTAATAACTGATCGATAAAATAGAAATGGGGGAAAAGTATGAAAGAGACAGCAATTTTTGCGGGAGGCTGCTTTTGGTGTATGGTAAAACCGTTCGATGAGCAGCCGGGAATTGACAGTGTTGTATCAGGCTACACGGGTGGACATACAACGGACCCCACTTATGAGGAAGTACTGACCCAAACTACTGGACATACAGAAGCAGTAGAGATTACTTTTGACCCAACGATTATTTCATATAAACAATTGGTGGAAATTTATTGGAATCAAACAGATCCAACGGATGCGATGGGTCAATTCCAGGATCGTGGCGACAATTATCGACCGGTTATTTTTGTAAAGAACGCGGAACAGCGTGCGGCTGCAGAAGCATCAAAAGAGCAGCTTAAGTTGAGTGGTCGATACAGCAAACCGATAGTGACAACAATCGAAACCGCTACTGTTTTTTATCCGGCAGAAGCAGCACATCAAGACTTTTACCGGCACCATCCAGTGCGTTATGAACAAGAACAGCAAGAACGGAAAGATTATGTGACCGCTAAGGAGGAGAAATAGCATTATGCGACGTTCGTTTTACCATTATTTGATGACAGAAAGGGATCCTCATAAAAAAGATGCAGTTACCTTGTTTGCTAATGATGTATACTTAGATGTAGGTTTTCCTAAACAATCAGAGAACTACCAAGAAATCAGCCAGTATTTAGAACTAAATGGTGACTATTTACCAGAAATGACTATATTTGATGTAGCTTGGGAAAGATACATCGAAAAAGACCAAGCATAACAAACTACTAAACTAGGAGGAAACTAAAATGAGTGTGCATATTGAAGCAAAAGAAGGACAAATCGCTGAAACGGTTTTATTACCAGGAGATCCTTTACGGGCGAAATATATAGCTGAAACTTTTTTAACGGATGTAGAACAATACAATAGCGTACGAAATATGTTCGGTTATACGGGGTTATATAAAGGAGAACGTATTTCTGTTCAAGGAACGGGCATGGGATTACCGTCTATGATGATTTATGCGGAAGAGTTGATTACAAGTTACCAAGTTAAAAACCTCATACGTGTCGGCACTGCTGGCGGAATGAAAATGGATGTTAAAGTGCGAGATGTTGTGTTAGCTCAAGGCGCTACAACGGATTCAAGTATTAACCGGCATACTTTCCATAACCAAGTGGATTTTGCTCCGTTAGCAAATTTTGATTTGCTGAGAACCGCTTATGAAGTGGGAATGGAAAAAGGTATGAATATAAAAGTTGGAAATGTCTTATCAGCAGACCGTTTTTATAATGAAGAATTAGATAAAAAGAAATTAGCCGATTATGGAGTCCTTGCTGTTGAAATGGAAGCAGCAGGTCTATATACTCTAGCAGCAAAATACAACCGTAAAGCATTGGCTATTTTAACCATCAGTGATCATTTACTCACAGGAGAAGAAACATCTTCACAAGAACGTGAGCGTACATTTAATGATATGATGATCGTGGCACTTGAAGCAGTAGTGAAATCAAAAGAAAGTTAATCATAAAGAAACAGATACAAGTGGAAGAAAAACAGTGCTCTTAGTTCTACCAATGGATAAGGAGCAATGGAAACTTATCGCTTAGAGAGGCATTTTATTCTATTCACTTATGAAAGGAGTTGCAGTATGCAGGAAGAACCAGAAAAGAAAAAGAAAGTAAACGTAAAAATAGGAACTTATCTTATGTCCCTGTTAGCTGTAGCTGTTGTTTCAGTTGGAATTACCTACGTTATAACAGAAAGAAATGAACAAAAAGCGCTTCTTGAAGAACAGACGACGCAAAATAACGGAGAATTTTCTAAAATAGAAGCTGTTTATCAGCAGCTTTTAACCAAATATTATCAAGACGTTGACGGAGATAAATTAATCGAAGGTGCATTGACTGGTATGGTAGACGCTGTCGGGGACCCTTATACACAGTATCTGGACGTTTCAGAATCAACTTCCTTAAATGACACGATATCTGCTTCTTTTGAAGGTATTGGTGCAGAAGTAATGAAACAAGGAGATTCCATCATGATTGTTTCTCCAATCGCAGGTTCGCCTGCAGAAAAAGCGGGTTTAAAACCCAATGATATTCTTTTAAAGGCAGACGACAAAAACTTATCTGGTTTGGCTTTAAATGAGGCCGTATCCTTTATTCGAGGTGAAAAAGGAACCGATGTCGTTTTAACGATTCAAAGAGGCGACAATACATTTGAAGTGACTGTTACACGTGATACGATTCCTGTAGAAACAGTGATTTACAATTTAGATGAAACGGATCCAACGATCGGATATATTGCAATTACTAGTTTTTCAGATCCGACTTATGATGAATTGGTAACAGCGGTTAAAGAGTTAAGAAAACAAGGAGCAACATCGTTTATATTTGATGTTAGACAAAATCCTGGTGGTTTATTAGAGGGAGCATTGAACATCTCTAATATGTTTGTTGAAGAAGGTTCAACCATCATGCAGACACAAGAAAAAGACCAAGAAGCGGTTAAAATTGTGGCAGATAACAAAACGATGGGCGATTTTAAAGTTACCGAACCGTCTGTTTTATTGGTGGATGAAGGTAGTGCGAGTGCTTCTGAAATTTTAGCAGGAGCGTTGAAAGAATCAGCTAATATGCAAATTATTGGAACAAAAACGTTTGGAAAAGGAACTGTTCAGACGGTTGCCGCTTTTCCTGATAAAAGTGAGTTGAAATTGACAATCGCTAAATGGTTAATGCCTAATGGTGAATGGATCAATGAAAAAGGCATCGAACCCACTCTACCAGTAGAATTACCTGCTTATACAAAACTATTAGTCATCGACAGTACGAAGGAATACAAATCAGGCGATGTGTCAGATGAAGTAAAAAATATCGAACAAGTACTAGATGCTTTAAGCTATTCTGTTGGATCAGCTGATGGTTACTTTGATGAAAAAACGACAGCAGCGGTAAAACAATTTCAAGCCGATCACCAATTGGATGAAGATGGTATAGTGACTGGAGATACAACTGCGGAAATGCTCGAAAGTCTGCGCAATTTAATAAAAGATAACGATACACAATATAAAAAAGGGCTAGATTATTTAAAAGAGAACTAAACGAAACCCTTAAGGATGAAAAAGGAAGATGAGTAAATGCTTCTTCCTTTTTTTATCGAATAACCGTTGGAAATAAATAGTTATTTTTGCTGTTTTCTTGTATGATAAAGATAAATAGATAAGTTTGGGGCGACAGATATGGAGAAAAAGACATGGAAGAACCAGTTATGGAATTGGTTTAAACCCTTTTTATTAGCAGTGGTACTGACAGCTTTTTTTCGAAACTTTGTCTTTCTGCCAATGACCATTGAAGGAAATTCCATGATGCCGACTTTTCAACCGAATGATCAAATTATTGTGAAAACAATTTATCATATCAATCGGTTTGATTTAATCGTCTTTAGAGATGCTTCCAATCGGATACTTGTTAAAAGAGTGATTGGATTACCTAATGAAACGTTAAGATACGAAAATGATGAATTGTATATCAACGATAAATTAGTGCAAGAACCTTTTTTAGAAAATGACTTTGTGAAAAATGTTGGCGGTTCATGGACTTCTGATTTTACATTAGAAGAGTTGACAGGTAAAATTGTGGTACCTAAAGATGAATATTTTGTTTTAGGGGATAATCGCAGATCAAGTAATGATAGTCGTTATTTTGGTTCCGTACCTGCATCTGCTATTATTGGTGAAACATCAATGATTTATTTTCCGTTCCAACGTTTGTCTATTGTTCAATAAATTAGCAGAAGGTCGTGGTAATTAATGAGTAAAACAACTTATTCGGATGGACGAGATTCTCAAACAGAGTCTTTTGAGGCTAGGCGTATTCGTCATAACGGGGAAAAGAAACCCGAAGACAATCAGAAAAAAAGCTGGGCGGCAGAAGCGGGCAGTATGCTTTTATACATTATTGTAGCAGTGATTATCTTTTTACTTATTCGTCATTTTTTATTTGTGCCCGTAAGTGTGGATGGAGAGTCAATGTACCCAACATTGCATGATCAAGATCGACTGATTTTAAATAAAATCGAAAAAACAGAACGGTTTGATTTGATTGTTTTCCCTGCACCCGATGATCCTGGTAAACAATACATCAAACGTGTCATTGGCGTGCCAGGTGATGAAATAATGGTTACTGATGATCAGCTGTATGTGAATGGAGAAGCTGTTAAGGAGCCTTATTTAGATGAAGCTAAAGCAAACCTAGCACCTGGAGAGGTACTGACGGATAATTTCACATTAGCTTCAGTGACCGGTATGGAAAAAGTTCCAAAAGGTTCTTATTTTGTAATGGGAGACAATCGAACCAACTCAAAAGACAGCCGTTCTTTTGGATTTGTTGATGCTGCTACAGTCACAGGAACAACAGATATACGCATCTGGCCTTTAAAAGATTTTGGAATGGTCAACCATTAATAAAAAAAAGCTTCATTAAAAAAGGGATGAGCAGCATGCTCGTCACCTTTTTTTATGAAAAATAGTAAAGGAGAGAAAAAAATGACAACAATTCAGTGGTTTCCAGGACACATGGCTAAAGCCAGAAGACAAGTAACAGAAAAATTAACGCTAGTAGATATCGTTTTTGAATTAGTAGATGCCAGAATCCCGCTTTCTAGTCGCAACCCTATTTTAGACGAATTAATTGGAGAGAAGCCGCGCATTGTCATTTTAAATAAAAGCGACTTAGCTGATGCTGCTTTAGTTCAAAAATGGGTAGCTTATTTTAACAAACAAGGAATTTCTGCTGTGCCGATCGTAGCTCAAGAAGGTATTGGGATGAAAAAAGTAATGAGTGAGGCCAAAAGATTATTAAAACCTAAATTTGACCGTATGGCGGCTCAAGGGCGAAAACCACGAGCTATCCGGGCAATGAGTATCGGCATTCCAAACGTTGGAAAATCTACTTTGATCAATCGATTTGTCAAAAAGAATATTGCTAAAACAGGGAACAGACCGGGTGTTACGAAAGCACAACAATGGTTAAGATTAAATAAAGAGCTGGATTTATTGGATACGCCGGGTATTTTATGGCCAAAATTTGAAGATCCAGAAACAGGTAAAAAACTAGCTTTGACAGGTGCCATAAAAGATACTATTTTGCAGTTGGATGATATAGCTTTATATGGAATAGAAAGATTTCAAAAAAATTATCCTGAAAATTTAGCGGCTCGCTATAATTTATCTGCAGCAGAGTTGGCTTTGACGCCTCCAGAGTTGTTAATGTTGATTAGTGAAAGAAGAGGATTTAGAGAAGATTACAGCCGCGCAGCAGAAATGATTATTTATGAAATACGAAATGGAAAAGTAGGCCGTTATACACTTGATACAGTTCCATCTACCCCCTTATCAGAAACAGGTGAAAAATAAGATGGATAAACCTTTATCGATTGCGGCTATAAAAAAACTACTTTTAACGATTGATCACCCACTCGATGAACGATTGGCTGTTCTGCAAGCCGATCCGAGAAAAGGAGTCGCCGCAGCTTTAAAATCATGGCAAAAAAGTTTTAAGAAACAGCAAGACTTAAAAGAACAACAACAAAGAATGCTGCAGATTGAAAACCGATTGTGGAACAACCAAGAGGATAGTATGATTGCTGGAATTGATGAAGTCGGACGTGGTCCTTTAGCTGGACCAGTGGTAGCAGCAGCAGTCATCTTACCAAAAGATGTTTCTATTTTGGGGATCAATGACTCAAAACAACTCTCCCATGAAAAACGAGAACAATTATTTGATGAAATTCAAGCAACGGCTTTAGGAATCGGTATTGGCATAAAAGAACATGATATCATTGACGAAGTAAACATCTACCAGGCTACTAAATTGGCTATGTTAGAGGCTATCCAGCAATTACCGATCGTTCCCGACCATCTTTTAATTGATGCGATGCAATTGCCGACAGCGATTCCGCAAGAAAGTTTCATTAAAGGCGATGCTAAAAGTCTGTCGATTGCAGCGGCTAGTATTATTGCAAAAGTGACACGTGACCGAATAATGGCTGAGTACGATCTTCTCTATCCGGGTTATGACTTTGCTAAAAATGCAGGGTATGGAACTAAAAATCATTTAGAGGGATTGGACCGATTAGGAGTCTGTCCGATTCACCGCCATTCTTTTGCTCCAGTGAGAGAAAAATTAACTCTATTTTAAAACACGCTAAGAAAAAGAATTAAAAAATAGAGTAAGGATAAGACTGTTGTCTCATCCTTCTCTATTTTTTTTTTGAAAATAAATGAATAGGGGATGATTTTGCGGATAGTACTTTTGATATTAGTGTCATAATTACTATTAGGAAAAGGAGCAAACAGAATGGAAGATCATTTACTAAGAAATAAAATTTTTCATCTAGCACATTGCCGGGGAGTAGGCCCCATCACCCAAATTCGAATGTTAACGGCTTTATTAGATGATACTGGTTTATCTGCTGCACAGCTGGCAATAAAAGCAGCCTTATCCTCAAAGAATACAGCCATTTTTTTAAACAGTTATGCAGCTATTCAACTAGAAGCAGTGATGGAGCGGTATAAAAAAGAACACATTCATTGGTTGACGATTTTAGATAACCGCTATCCTGAATATTTAAGACAAATTTACAATCCTCCTGTTGTGCTTTTTTACCAAGGAAACTTAGCTTTATTGGAACAGAAGCTGCTAGCGGTTGTAGGAGCTAGGAAAAACACAGCATATGGCCTCTTTGTTTTAGACCAATTGCTTCCTGAATTGATAGAAAATGACTTTGTTCTGGTCAGCGGATTAGCCAAAGGAATTGATTATGCAGTTCATCAAAAGACCATTTCAAAAAAAGGAAAAACGATTGCGGTAGTCGGAACTGGATTAGACCTCGCTTATCCATTTGAACACAAAGCGTTACAAGCTGAAATCGGCAGAGATCATTTGCTGCTGTCTGAGTACCCTATAGGCGAAAAACCGTTGAAACAACATTTCCCAATGAGAAATCGTATTATCGCAGGACTATCTGTAGGGACATTAGTGGTCGAAGCACAGTCTCGTAGCGGAAGTTTGATTACAGCTAATCTTGCGTTGCAAGAAGGACGAGAAGTTTTTGCTGTTCCCGGAGCAATTACTAACCCTTATTCAACAGGTACAAATGAATTGATTTTACATGGGGCCAAATGTGTTTTGACAGCTGAGCATATTTTAGAGGAATTGTCCTATTGAACCCTCACAAAAAAAGAGAAATAGTGAAAAAACTCTTCTATATTATAGTTAAAAAAACAAGTTTTTAGCTGGGTCGGGATTTCAATAGTTGACAAAAGGGCATTGGATAGCATAAGATGATTAACGATTTCTCTTTCAACTATTAAAAAAGCTGAAAGGAGAAAATAAGAGCTCATTTGAAAGGAGCATTCCATTGGCCTATAAATACTTGGTGATCGTTGAATCGCCGGCTAAAGCAAAAACAATTGAAAAATATTTAGGCAAAAATTATAAAGTTGTTGCCAGTTTAGGTCATATTCGGGATTTACCGAAAAGCCGCATGGCAATTGATGTAGAAAATAATTATCAACCAGAATACATTTCTATTCGCGGCAAAGGACCACTAATAAAAGAATTAAAAGGTTATGCAAAAAAGGCTGAGAAAGTTTTTCTAGCAGCTGACCCGGACAGAGAAGGAGAGGCTATTGCTTGGCATCTTAGCTACCTTCTTGGTTTAGACAGAAGTGACAAGAATCGAGTTGTCTTTAATGAAATCACAAAAGAAGCTGTTAAAGGCGCTTTTAAAGAACCTCGTTCTATTAATATGGAATTAGTTAATTCTCAACAAGCGAGAAGAATACTCGACCGTTTGGTTGGGTATACACTAAGTCCGATTTTATGGAAAAAAGTAAAAAAAGGCTTAAGTGCTGGTCGTGTCCAATCGATTACACTAAAACTGATTTGTGATCGAGAAAATGAAATCAATGCCTTTAAACCGGAAGAATATTGGAGTATTGGAGGAAACTTTAAAAAAGGCACCAAAAAATTTAAAGCTTCTTTCTATGGATTAAACGGTAAAAAAATGGAGTTAAAAAACAATAAAGATGTTCAAAAAGTCATCCAAGAAATAAAAAGCAAAGATTTTGAAGTAACCAAAGTAACCAAAAAAGAACGCAAACGGAATCCTGCTTTGCCATTTAAAACGAGTAGTTTGCAACAAGAAGCCGCTAGGAAGTTAAATTTCAGAACACAAAAAACAATGATGATTGCTCAACAGTTGTATGAAGGAATATCATTAGGTCGCGGCGGTGCTATTGGGCTGATCACATATATGCGAACAGACTCCACACGTATTGCCGATTCGGCTAAAAATGAAGCTGCTGAATACATTACTAAAGAGTTTGGTGCTGAATACGCTGCTTCAAAACCGCGTATTGCTAAAAAAGCAGCTAGTGCTCAAGATGCGCATGAAGCAATTCGTCCTTCAAGTGTGATGCGAACACCTCAAGAAATTGAAAAATATTTAACTAAAGATCAATATAAATTGTATAACCTCATCTGGTCACGTTTAGTTGCCAGTCAAATGACAGCTGCTATTTTTGATACGGTAAAAGTGGATATTGTTCAAAATACAGTTCTATTTAGAGCAAATGGTTCCACTCTTAAATTTCCTGGATACCAAAAAGTTTATGTGGAAGGGACAGATGACGGCAAAGAAGAAAAAGAAAACAGCTTGCCTGAATTAGAAATAGGAGATGTGGTTAAGTCTGTTGATATTGAACCTAAACAACACTTCACACAGCCGCCTGCGCGTTTTTCTGAAGCGACATTGATTCGGACACTGGAAGAAAATGGTGTTGGACGTCCATCTACGTATGCCCCGACGCTGAACACGATTCAAAAAAGGTACTATGTGAAATTGCAAAGTAAACGTTTTGAACCAACTGAATTAGGTGTTATTGTAAATAACTTAGTTGTAGAATTCTTTCCGCAAATCGTAGATATTCATTTTACAGCAGAAATGGAAAAAGACTTGGATGCTGTTGAAGAAGGAAAAGAAGAATGGGTCAATGTAATTGATCGGTTCTATCACCCTTTTATTAAAGAAGTAAAAAATGCTGAAGAAACGATTGAAAAAATTCAAATCAAAGATGAACCTGCTGGATTCGATTGTGATCTATGCGGCCATCCAATGGTCATTAAGCTTGGGCGATATGGAAAGTTTTATGCTTGCAGTAATTTTCCAGAATGTCACAATACGAAAGCGATTGTCAAAGAAATTGGTGTCACTTGTCCGTTATGTAAAGAAGGTCAGGTCATTGAACGAAAATCTAAGAAAAATCGTTTGTTTTATGGGTGTGATCGGTACCCAGCTTGTGAATTCGTGTCATGGGATAAACCGATTGGCAGAAACTGTCCAAAATGTGATCATTATTTAGTTGAAAAGAAAACTAAAGGGAAAAAACAAGTTATCTGCAGCAATTGTGATTATAAAGAGGAAGTTCAAAGTTAATGAGTTTAGATGTTCTTTTTTAGCTCTCTTAATGAAATAGATTAAAAAATCAATAAGTTTAAAAAGCATTCAGCATATTCAATTGTATTCCCTTTATTTCTATGATAAAGTAATTTTGTCATATGAGTGGAGGGTTTTTTTGGATAATTTGGAAATGAAAGAAGTTTTTTTGCGGTATTTGATTACTGAACGTCATTATTCTGAGCTCACTAAAAAAGCATATGAAGAAGATATTACTGAATTTTCAGATTTCTTAGCGGCAACTGGTGACACTCAATACGAAAAGGTCACTTTACAAGATGTTCGCATTTTTTTGGGAGAATTGAGCCAACGAGAATTAAGCCGTAATACCATTTCAAGAAAAATATCAAGCCTGAGAGCATTCTATCAATTTCTTTTAAAAAATCAAGCTGTAACGGAAAATCCGTTTTCTTATATCCATTTAAAAAAGAAAACGCTTCGTTTGCCTCGATTTTTTTATGAAAAAGAGATGGATGCTTTATTTCAAGCTGTTAAAGGAGAAAAGCCGCTTGATTTTCGGAATGAAGCTCTTTTAGAGGTTCTTTATGGAACAGGAATAAGGCTCAGTGAATGTAAAAACATTCAATTAAAAGATATCGATTTTGATTTAAGTGTCGTTTTGATCCATGGGAAAGGCAACAAAGAACGTTACGTTCCGTTTGGTCATTATGCAGCTGTCGCTTTACAAGAGTACCTTAGAAAAGGGCGTTCTCTGTTAATGACAAAATACCATAAAGAACATGACTATCTATTTGTGAACCAATATGGCGATCAACTATCGGCTTCAGGAATTGAATATATTTTGAATCAGATTATAAAAAAGAGCAGTTTAACTGCGGATATTCACCCTCATATGTTAAGGCATACTTTTGCTACTCATCTATTAAATAATGGAGCAGATCTGCGGACCGTTCAAGAATTGTTGGGTCATGCCAGTTTGTCTTCCACGCAAATCTATGCACACGTGACAAAAGAACATTTACAAAAAAATTATCGTCAGTTTCATCCACGTGCTTAATACGTTAAGTTAGCTGACGAGATGATGATGGAGGAAAAAAGAATGACAACATTTCATGCTACAACGATTTTTGCAATCCAACACAACGGGGCTTGTGCCATGTCAGGAGACGGACAAGTCACGATGGGTGAAAGTGTCATTATGAAAGGCACAGCTCGTAAAGTGCGCCGAATCTACAATGATAAAGTACTAGTTGGTTTTGCTGGAAGCGTAGCCGATGCATTTACTTTAGAAGAAAAATTTGAAGCAAAATTAAATGAATACAAAGGTAATTTAACGCGTGCTGCAGTTGAATTAGCACAAGAATGGCGGACAGACCGAGCGCTTCAAAAATTAGAAGCTTTGCTGATTGTGATGAATAAAGATGAGATGTTGCTCGTTTCAGGTTCAGGCGAAGTTATCCAACCAGATGATGGTATCTTAGCGATTGGCTCCGGTGGGAATTTTGCTCTTTCTGCAGGACGAGCATTAAAAAAATATGGCAAGGACCTAACTGCAGCAGAAATTGCAGAAGAAAGTTTAAATGTAGCTGCAGATATTTGTGTTTATACTAACCACAACATCGTTGTTGAAGAATTATAAGGACGTGAGAAAAGAATGAATACTTTAGAAAATATGACACCCAGAGAAATTGTTGCAGAATTAGACAATTATATTATTGGACAAACCAACGCAAAAAAATCAGTTGCTGTAGCTTTACGCAATCGGTACCGTCGTTTGCAACTAGATGAAGATTTCCAAAAAGATATTACACCTAAAAATATATTGATGATTGGGCCAACAGGGGTAGGGAAAACAGAAATTGCGCGCCGTTTAGCTACGATTGTTAAAGCACCTTTTATTAAAGTAGAAGCTACTAAATTTACTGAAGTAGGGTATATTGGTCGTGATGTAGAATCGATGGTACGCGATTTAGTTGAAGCAGCGATTTTGCTGGTTGAAAAGCGTCAATATTCAAGTGTGTATATAAAAGCTGAAAAAATAGCCATTGATCGCTTAGCTAAAATCTTAGTGCCAGGTATTAAAAAAGAGAAAAAAGAAACAGCTGCGCCTAATCCATTTGAAGCTATGCTGAAAGGTATGGGATTGAATCCAAGTGCAGATAGCGAAGAAGATGATGAAACTGAAACAGAAGTTCCAGAATCTATTTCGATAAACCGGGAAACCATTAAACAACAAATTCGTGATGGTTTATTAGATAACAGAGAAGTGACGATTGCTGTTGAAGAAAGCAAAAAAACAATGAACTCTCCTATGAATGCCAGTTTAGAACAAATGGGTATTGATTTGAATGATACATTAGGAGCTTTACGTCCAAAAAATAAAGTAAAGCGCTCCGTAACAGTTAGAGAAGCTCTTGATATTTTAATTCAAGAAGAATCAGAAAAATTAGTTAACCGAGAAGATATCCATGCTGAAGCTATCACATTAGCTCAAAATTCTGGAATTATCTTCATCGATGAATTTGACAAGATCACATCTAGAAGCAGCAACTCAGGGGAAGTATCTCGTGAAGGTGTTCAACGTGACATATTGCCGATTGTTGAAGGCTCACAAGTGACTACAAAATATGGAACGATCCAAACAGATCATATCCTGTTTATTGCTTCAGGTGCTTTCCACGTATCTAAACCGAGTGATTTAATTCCGGAATTACAAGGACGTTTTCCAATTCGTGTAGAACTAGATGATCTGTCAAAAGAAGACTTTGTTAAAATTTTAACAGAACCGAATAACGCGTTGGTTAAACAATATGTTGCTTTATTAGAGACAGACAATATTGAAGTAACCTTTACTTTTGAAGCCATTGAGCAGCTAGCAGATATTGCTTATCGGGTAAACCAAGAAACGGATAACATCGGAGCTCGTCGTTTACACACGATTTTAGAAAGACTATTGGAAGATCTGTTATTTGAAGCACCAGATATGCAAATGGGAGAAATCACGATCACGCAAAATTATGTCAATGAAAAAATTGCCCATATCGTTGAAGATAAAGATTTAAGCCGATACATTTTATAATATATGCTTGGAGGATTAGCCTATGAGTGGTTTGCTTCAAAAAATGCGTAAAATAAATAATATGCTACAAAAAAAGGCGGGGTAGTGAATAACGATCCGACTGAAGAAGGCAAGCTGCCTTTTACTGATATGGCTGGTATACTTGCAGATATATTGAATGTGAATGCTTATCTCATCGATGAAGCAGGAACCCTGTTAGGATACAATGAAAAACACGAAATCAACAATGAACGTGTAAAAGAGATGTTAACGGCAAAGGAATTTCCTTGCGAGTATGCTGCCAGCATGCTTGAAATCAGCGAAACACGTTCAAACATTGGAATTGAGAGCGACTATACCGTTTTTCCAGTTGAAACACGAGATTTATTCAAAAATGGACTGACGACCATTATTCCTATTTACGCAGCTGGAGAACGGTTAGGCACTTTGCTGCTAGCTCGTTTATCACCGGAGTTTAACGATGACGATTTGATATTAGGGGAACATGCTGCTACAGTTGTAGGGATTGAGATTTTATATAAAAAATCAACCCAAATCGAAGAAGAAGCTAGAGACATTGCAAATGTTCAAATCGCTATGAAGACATTATCTTATAGTGAGCTGAAAGCAGTCCAAGCTATTTTTGAAGAATTGAATGGACTGGAAGGTCGTTTGACTGCTTCAAACGTAGCAGCTAAAATCGGGATAACACGTTCCGTTATTGTGAATGCGTTGAGAAAGTTAGAGTCTGGTGGTATTATTGAATCTAAGTCATTGGGAATGAAAGGAACCTATATCCGAGTTCACAATACAAAATTCATCGATGCATTAAACAAAGAGCGAATTTATTAAATAATAGGTTTGTTTAATAAATAAAAGGTTACTGGGGGAATAAAAGTGATCACATTAGAAAATCAATATCTAGTCGTTACTGTTTCTGAAAAAGGGGCAGAATTAACTAGTGTCAAAAACAAAGAAAACCAGATTGAATATTTATGGCAAGGAGATCCTTCTTTCTGGAAAAGGCAAGCTCCGGTTTTATTTCCTTTTGTCGGCCGGTTAAAAAATGACCAATATGAATACAATAATAAGACTTATCATATGTCACAACATGGCTTTGCCAGAGATTATATTTTTAATGTGACCCATCAAAGTGAATCTGAAGTAGCTTTAGAATTAACAGCAAGTGAAGCTACTAAAGAACATTACCCATTTGATTTCCGTTTGACGCTGACCTACTCGTTAGAAAAGCAGACGATTAGAGTAGCTTATCGAGTAGAAAATTTAAACCATCAAGAAAAGATGTATTTTTCAATCGGAGGACATCCGGGATTTAATATTCCTTTAACGAATGAGACTTCTTTTGAAGACTATTACTTGAGTTTTCTTCCTAAACGCTCAAGAACACTTATCCCATTGAAAGGTTCCTATTTGGATCTCGAAAACCGGACATTGGGGCAGACAAATACAGACATTGCTTTGAGAAGAGCTTTATTTGATCAAGATGCTTTAATTTATGAGACAAAGAATAAAAATACTTTTTCTATTCGCTCTGATAAAACACCGCATGGAATTGCTGTTTCTTTTGAGAATTTCCCTTATGTAGGGATTTGGTCTCCTGCTAAACAGGATGCTCCGTTAGTTTGTATTGAACCCTGGTTTGGAATTGCTGATGCAACTGATGCAAGCGGGAAATTAGAAGAAAAAATGGGAATACAGCTATTGGAACCGAATGGACAATTTAATTGTCACTACGACATCACAATCGAGTAAACCATCAAAAAAACGCCTGACAGTTTAATTCTGTCAGGCGTTTGGTTTGGCAAGGTTAAATTCATTACTTGGAATCTTTTTTATAACCGAAACCGAATGGAACCTTACTTTCTGTACCCGTGCGTATTCTTTTTATATTGTCTTTATGTCGGTAAATAATAAAAATAGTTAAGAGTGCAGCAATAGTTGTTAAAATCCAGTCATTTGTTAAAAGAGTAGAGGGTGTTATAATCAGCAAGGAAAGCATGCTGGAAAAACTGACCATACGTGAAAAAAATAAAATAACCAAAAACAACAACACACAATAAATAAAAAATGACGGGTTATAGGCTAATAGTACACCGGCACTCGTTGCTACGGCTTTGCCACCTTTAAATTGCGCAAAAACAGGGAAGGTGTGTCCTATGATTGCTCCGAGTCCTACCACCATTGGATTAAGATCAGAATGGAGCAAGTAAGGCAGACTAGCTGCAAGAGTTCCTTTTAAAACATCAGCAAACAAAACAAGAATTCCAGCTTTTATTCCTAAAACCCGAAAAGTATTCGTCGTTCCAGAGTTTCCACTGCCATAATTCCGGATGTCTTTTCCGTAGATTTTTTTGCCTATCCATACTCCAGATGGAATGGAACCGAGTAAATAGGCTGTAATGAACATAAGGATTATTTTAAGCACTTTATTCACTCCTAACTCAGCAATTTAATTGCCGATACGCCATATTTTACCATTTATTTTATTTTAAGGCTAGTAAAAATCGAGTAATGCGAATGAGCTGAAAGCAGAATAGAGCTAAACTTAAAGAAAAAAATGACCATAAAAATTCTTTATAGAGTTTAACTTGCTTTTTTATAATGAAACTTGTTTAATAAGAAAGCATGGCGTATACTTTTTGTATACGAACATACTTTCGGTTTTTAAATAAAAAGGGTGATTTTTTCTTTTCAATCCCTTATAGTTAGAGTATTATTGAATAGATGCTTAACGAAATAAACGGATGACTACAAAGTGAAAATGTTAATGAAAGACGTTGAAAGAGAAGAAATTTCTTTTGAACGCATGTTAATTTTTGCCGCTACGTATGACGTAATAAGGATTTAAGGAGTTTTTATACATGCAAAGAAAAACAGAATACAACGATGCTTCTATTCAAGTCCTAGAAGGGCTAGAGGCTGTACGTAAACGACCAGGAATGTATATTGGTTCTACAGATACAAGAGGATTGCATCATTTGGTTTATGAAATCGTAGATAATTCAGTAGATGAAGCTTTATCTGGCTATGGAAATGAAATCGTAGTGACGTTGCATAAAGACGATAGTGTCAGTGTAAAAGATAACGGACGCGGGATGCCGATAGGGATGCACGCTTCCGGCATTCCAACAGTTCAAGTTATCTTCACGGTATTGCATGCTGGTGGTAAATTCGGACAAGAAGGCGGCTATAAGACTTCTGGCGGGTTACACGGCGTTGGAGCCAGTGTTGTTAATGCACTTTCAGAATGGCTTACGGTTACGATTGTTAGAGATGGTATTGAGTACAAGCAAGAGTTTGTTAATGGTGGAAAACCTAAAGGAACGTTAACGAAGAAAAAAAATAGTCAGAAAAAAAATGGAACAACTGTCCATTTTAAACCAGATGCGACAATTTTTTCTACAATAAAATATTCCTATGATGTTCTTTCTGAACGCTTAAGAGAATCAGCTTTTCTATTAAAAAACCTTCGAATTGAATTGATTGATGAACGAAATGACCAATCAGATGTTTTTCATTATGAAGAAGGAATAAAAGAATTTGTAGCTTATTTAAATGAGGATAAAGATACCCTTACCCCTGTAGCTTATTTTTCAGGAGAGAATAATGAGATTGAAGTAGAATTTTCTTTCCAATACAATGATGGCTATTCCGAAAATATTTTGTCTTTTGTTAATAATGTCAGAACAAAAGACGGCGGAACTCATGAATCTAGTATGAAAACAGCTTTAACAAAGAGCTTTAATGACTATGCTCGTAAGGTCAATTTGTTAAAAGAAAAAGACAAAAATCTGGAAGGCAGCGATTTTAGAGAAGGATTGGCGGCAATCATCTCTGTACGTATTCCTGAAGACTTGCTTCAGTTTGAAGGGCAAACGAAGAGCAAGCTAGGTACAGGACAGGCCCGTGGAGCAGTTGAAGCAGTAATCGGCGAACAATTAGGTTTTTACTTAGTAGAGAATGGAGAAACAAGCCAACAATTGATTCGCAAAGCTCTTTCAGCAAGAGAAGCACGAAACGCGGCTAGAAAAGCACGGGAAGAAAGCCGAAATGGGAAAAAACGGAAAAAGAATGATTCGCTGTTATCAGGAAAACTCACACCAGCGCAAAGCAAAAATGCGAAGCGAAATGAATTGTATTTAGTCGAAGGAGATTCAGCTGGAGGTTCTGCAAAACAAGGACGGGACCGTAAATTCCAAGCGATTTTACCCTTACGCGGAAAAGTCATCAATACTGAAAAAGCGAAATTACAAGACATTATGAAAAATGAAGAAATCAATACTATGATTTATACGATTGGTGCCGGAGTAGGGCCAGAGTTTGATTTAGCAGCTTGTAATTACGATAAAATTATTATCATGACAGATGCCGATACGGATGGGGCTCATATTCAAGTGTTATTATTGACGTTTTTCTACCGATATATGAAACCTTTATTTGAAGCCGGAAAAATTTATTTAGCGATGCCGCCCTTATATAAATTATCAAAGGGAACTGGGAAAAAAGAAAAAATTGCTTATGCTTGGACTGATGACGAATTGGTCGATGTGACGAAAGCTTTTGGCAAGAATTATATTTTGCAGCGGTATAAAGGATTAGGAGAAATGAATGCTGGGCAACTGTGGGAAACGACCATGGACCCAGACACTAGAACGCTTATCCGTGTCAGAATCGATGATGCTGCTCAAGCTGAACGCCGTGTAGCTGTTTTAATGGGAGATAAAGTTGAACCGCGTCGTAAGTGGATCGAATCTCATGTGGAGTTTTCGCTTGAAGAAAGCAACAGTATATTGGAAAACGAACAGCTAATGGAAACATCAGAATTAGAACATAAAGGAAGTGCTGTAGATGGAGAATAGAGCGGATATTCAAGAATTAACGCTTGAAGAAGTAATGGGAGACCGTTTTGGCCGGTACTCCAAATACATTATCCAGGAACGTGCGCTTCCAGATATTCGTGACGGCTTAAAACCAGTGCAACGCCGGATCTTATATGCAATGAATGTAGAAGGAAATACCTATGAAAAAGGGTTCCGCAAATCGGCTAAAACGGTTGGGAATGTGATTGGTAACTACCATCCGCATGGCGATAGCAGTGTTTATGAAGCCATGGTACGATTGAGCCAGGATTGGAAGCAACGTGAAGAATTGATTGAAATGCATGGGAATAACGGTAGTATGGATGGAGATCCTCCGGCTGCTATGCGGTATACAGAAGCACGTCTAGCTAAAATAGCCTCAGAATTACTACAGGATATTGATAAAGAAACCGTCGATTTTGTATTAAACTTTGATGATACGGATGAAGAACCTACTGTTTTACCTGTACGCTACCCTAACTTACTGGTTAATGGCGCAACAGGTATTTCTGCCGGTTATGCAACGGATATTCCAGCACATAACTTAACTGAAGTAATTGATGCAACGATCCATTTGATTGATCATCCTCAGGCAACCGTGCCGGAATTGATGACTCATTTGAAAGGACCCGACTTTCCAACAGGCGGAATTTTACAAGGCGTAAACGGGATAAGAAAAGCTTATGAGACTGGAAGAGGAAAAGTAATTGTTCGTTCTAAGACTAGAATCGAAGACTTAAGAGGCGGGAAACAACAAATCGTGATCAATGAAATTCCTTATGATGTCAACAAGGCTGTACTGGTCCGTAAATTAGATGAAATCCGTATCAATAAACGCATAGACGGAATCGCTGAAGTTCGCGATGAATCAGACCGGACTGGACTGCAAATCGTAGTAGAACTTAAGAAAGACGTAAATACTCAAGGGATTTTAACTTATTTGCTCAAAAACACTGATTTGCAAATTTCTTATAATTTTAATATGGTAGCTATCGATAAAAAGCGGCCTAAACAAGTAGGCATTATTCGTATGTTAGAAGCTTATCTTGAACACCAACGTGAAATCATTACTCGACGGACACAATTTAATTTGAGAAAAGCAGAAAGTCGGGCTCATATCGTTGAAGGTTTGATCAAAGCCCTTTCTATTTTAGACCAAGTTATTTTTGCGATTCGCAGTAGTAAAGATAAGAAAAATGCAAAAGAAAATATCAAGGAACAGTTTGCATTCACTGAAGCACAAGCAGAAGCGATTGTTTCTTTACAATTATACCGTTTAACCAATACAGATATTACAGCTCTAGAGCTAGAAGCTGAAACACTCAAGAAAGCTATTCTTTCTTTTACAAAGATTTTAACCAGTTCTGCGGAAATGAAGCGAGTGATGAAAAAAGAACTTGCTGAAATCAAAAAAAATTATGGCAATCCTCGTAGAACAATGATTGAAGCAGAAATAGAAGAATTAAAAGTAGAAACTGAATTGCTGGTAACGCAAGAAGAAGTAATTGTTTCGGTTACAAAAGAAGGCTATATCAAACGAACGAGCTTACGTTCTTATGGTGCATCCAAGCCAGAAGAGATCGGTGTACGGGAAGGCGATTACCCTATTTTTATTGAACAATTAAATACCTTAAATCATCTCTTGCTGTTTACGACTAAAGGAAATGTGATCTATCGTCCAGTTCACGAAATTGCAGAATTAAAATGGAAAGATATGGGTGAACACCTTTCTCAAAACATTACATTTGAAAAAGACGAAATGGTGCTTAAAGCGTTTGGATTAAACGAATTTGACCCGGAAACGACCTTTACACTTATTAGTAAAGAAGGTTTTATTAAGCAAACCAGTGCAGAAAGTTTGACTGCCGGTCGGAGTTATCGAACCAAGTCTTTTGTTGCAATGAAACTGAAAACTGAAACAGATCTAGTTACCAATGTTATTTATTCGCAAGAACAACTGGGTAAGGATGTGTTCTTAGTCACTCACCGAGGTTTTGGCTTACGTTTTCCATTGGAGGAAGTGCCTATAGTAGGAGCGAAAGCAGCCGGCGTAAAAGCCATCAACTTGAAAAAGGACGATTATATTGTAAATGGTGTGCTGTTTGATAGTAAGGCTTCTAAATCAGAAATACTGATCCTTACTCATCGAGGCTCCGTTAAAAAAATGAACCTTAATGATTTTGATACATTAGGCAGAGCAAAACGCGGTTTATTGGTTTTAAGAGAATTAAAGAACAATCCGCATCGTGTGGCATTCTTGTTAGATGGAAATAAAGACCATGAATATACAATAGAGACTGAAAAAGGCAAATCCATACATTTAGCTAGCTCGAACTATCAAATGAGTGACCGGTACTCTAATGGTTCCTTTATATTAGATGAAGTAGCAGATGGTACTCCAATCGATGTTCATGAAAAAATGATTTATGAAGTAAATAATTAACCTAAAAAGCATGCAGCTAGTTTGCATGCTTTTTTTATACCCCATTTTCAACAAAGTATGTGAAATGGTAATCAAATTTACTTTTTAACGATGATTATTAAACGATATTGCGAAAAAAGATTGTTTAGGTAAATACCAAAGAATTTTTTTAACGAGAAAGAAATTATTTTCGAAATCTCAGTTGTTTTATCCTTTGCATGTGTTATAATGAGCAATGTAAAGTATTAGTTTATCCAGTCGAATAACAATAAGGAGGTTTATTTAAAATGGAACAATGGAAAGGCTTTAAAGGGAAAATATGGCAAGAAGAAATCGATGTTCGTGATTTTATCCAACAGAATTATAAACCCTATGATGGAAACGATGAGTTTTTAGAAGGACCTACTCAAGCAACTTCTGATCTTTGGGATCAAGTTATGGAATTAAATAAAGCCGAGCGTGAAGCAGGCGGGGTATTGGATATGGATACAAAAGTCGTTTCTACCATTACATCTCATTCTGCAGGTTATTTAAATAAAGAATTAGAACAGATTGTAGGTTTTCAAACAGAAAAACCATTCAAGCGTGGGTTACAGCCTTTTGGAGGCATCCGCATGAGCGAACAATCTGCTGAATCTTATGGGTTTGAGATTGATCCAGAAGTTTCACATATTTTTCGCGAATACCGTAAAACTCATAACCAAGGTGTTTTTGATGCCTATACTCCAGAAATGCGAGCTGCTCGCCGCAGCGGTGTTATTACAGGGTTGCCCGATGCCTATGGCCGTGGACGAATTATTGGCGATTACCGCCGTGTCGCACTCTACGGGTTAGATCATTTGATTGCAGATAAGAAAAAAGATTTAAACAATACTGGTTATGGTACCATGAGTGATACGGTTATAAGAAACCGAGAAGAATTAAATGAACAAATCAGAGCGTTAACAGAATTAAAAGAATTAGGGCAGATATATGGGTTTGATATTTCTCAACCTGCTGAAACTGCACAAGAAGCTTTCCAATGGTTGTATTTGGGTTATTTAGCAGCAGTAAAAGAACAAAATGGAGCAGCGATGTCTTTAGGCCGTACGTCCACTTTCTTAGATATCTATATAGAACGTGATTTACTGAATGGAACACTGAATGAAGCAGAAGCTCAAGAAATAGTGGACCATTTTGTTATGAAACTTCGATTAGTCAAGTTCTCACGTACGCCTGACTATAATGAATTATTTTCTGGCGACCCTACATGGGTAACAGAATCGATTGGCGGTGTTGGCGAAGATGGTCGCCATATGGTCACAAAAAACAGCTTCCGTTTTCTTCACACGTTAGCTAATTTAGGTCCTGCACCAGAACCAAACTTAACGGTTCTTTGGTCAACTCGTTTACCGGAAAACTTTAAACACTTTTGTGCAAAAGTTTCAATTGCTTCAAGTGCGATTCAATATGAAAATGATGACATCATGCGTCCTGAATGGGGAGATGACTATGGGATAGCTTGTTGTGTTTCTGCTATGCGAATTGGTAAACAAATGCAATTCTTTGGAGCTAGAGCCAACTTAGCAAAAACTCTCTTATATGCTATCAATGGGGGCATTGATGAAAAATCTAAAGCTCAGGTAGGACCTAAGTATCAACCAATCGCTTCAGAATACCTCGATTACGAAGAAGTAATGGAAAAATATGAAGATATGATGGAATGGATTGCAGGATTATATTTAAATACGTTGAACGTTATTCACTATATGCATGATAAGTATTCTTATGAGCGCCTTGAAATGGCTTTGCATGACAGTGAAATCATGCGAACAATGGCTACAGGAATCGCTGGTTTCTCAGTCGTTATTGATTCTTTATCTGCTATTAAGTACGCTAAAGTAAAAACTCTTCGTGACGATGATGGCTTAGTAGTGGATTATGAAATTGAAGGGGAATACCCTAAATACGGCAATAATGATAACCGGGCAGATGAAATTGGTATCTGGTTACTGAAAACCTTTATGACAAAAGTCAAAAAACACCCAACTTACCGGGATGCAAAACACACGACTTCTATTTTAACGATTACCTCTAACGTTGTATACGGCAAAAAGACAGGAAATACACCTGATGGACGCCGTGCTGGTGAACCGTTTGCTCCTGGAGCAAATCCAATGCATGGGCGGGATACACATGGCGCTTTGGCAAGTTTAAATTCTGTAGCAAAAATGCCTTATAGTTATTCATTAGATGGAATCTCTAATACTTTTTCTATCATCCCGAAAGCTTTGGGGAAAGAAGATGACGTACAACAAGCTAATTTAGCAAGCATGTTAGATGGTTATGCTCAAAAAGGCGGACACCATTTAAATATAAACGTCTTTAATCGGGAAACTTTAGTAGATGCCATGGACCATCCAGAAGATTACCCACAACTTACAATTCGTGTATCTGGTTATGCGGTTAACTTTATTAAGCTTACAAGAGAACAACAATTGGATGTTATCAATCGGACAATGCACGACAATATGTAAAAATAGAAATTGCTAAAACCATTAGCATAATCTTATTCACTGGCTTGTTACAAAGAAAGAATTTAAAGGAAATGGGGCTTTTTAGATGGGGAATTCAGCTGTTGGTTATGTTCATTCAACTGAAAGTTTCGGATCGGTTGATGGCCCAGGCATTCGTTTCATTGCTTTTATGCAGGGATGTCGTATGAGGTGCCAGTTCTGTCATAATCCTGATACATGGAATATGGGCGGGGGAACACCTTATACAGCAGATGAATTGCTGGATGAAGCGTTAAGTTATCGTGAATATTGGGGAGAAAGAGGGGGGATCACGATCAGTGGTGGTGAGCCTTTGCTGCATATAGACTTTTTAATTGAATTGTTTAAAAAAGCTAAAGCTCAAGGAGTGCATACAACCTTAGATACATGTGGCCAGCCATTCACATACGATCAACCTTTTTTCGACCGATTTCAAGAACTGATGGAGTATACGGATTTATTATTATTTGATATCAAACATATTGATGATGAAAAACACAAAGAGTTAACGATGATGTCGAATAAGAATATTTTAAATATGGCTCAATACCTATCTGAAATCGAGAAGCCAGTGTGGATTCGACATGTGCTGGTCCCTGAAAAGTCGGATTTCGACGAAGATCTCATTCGTCTAGATACGTTTATTCACTCTTTAAAAAATGTAGTGAAAGTAGAAATTTTACCTTACCATAAATTAGGTGTCTATAAGTATGCTGCTTTAAATATTCCTTACAAGTTAAAGGATATTGAACCTCCCACTACAGAACGTATTGAGAATGCTAAAAGGTTATTGCATGTAGACCAATACAAACTATATGAAATGATGTAAGAAGAATAAGCAGTTGAAAAGAGGGTGAGACAAAAGTCTCGCTCTTTTTTATATGTTCATTTATATGTATTCTAAAAAGCAGCCTACCTGTTTGATTTATTAGGAAGGATACATCCTTTGTTAGATTGAGAGCTAAACGCTTTTTTGCACTTCTATATTTTGATTTCATTGAACTAATTTATAAGATTTACGTTATAATAGGACAAAGGAGGGGATACGATGGAACAGAAAAAGCCGGAAATGTTTTCTTCAAAGACATTAGACTATTTTCTTCAATTGGCAGAAACGATGAATTATACAAAAGCTGCTCAGATTTTAGGGATTACACAACCGGCATTGACTCAACAAATTAAAAAAATAGAAAAAACAATAGGCACTCCTTTATTTTATTCAGTTGGTAAAAAGCTGTATTTGACAGAAGCAGGACATACGATGCTGCAAACGACCCATTCTATTTACGCGGTTCTGATTAATGCAGCTGATAAGATACAAAAGAATTCAAATACCAATAAAGGAGAAATCAAAATAGGCTTATTATCTTCTATTGAAGATAAAGTGTTTATTGATTTTTTCAGTTACTATTTTAAAATAAATCCTGGTATACAACTAACTTTATTGATGCTGAGTCGCGATGAAATTTGGAATAAATTGGAAAACAATGGTATTGATTTAGCTATTATGTATTTGCCCGATCAAAAAATAAAAAATTGGAAATCCTATACTGCCGAGAAAATCTTTGAAGAAGAATTGTTATTTATCCATCATAAAGAAGAATTGAATGGCCAAGAAGCGATTACATTAGCACAAACAACGAATCACCAATGGACCGTCTATCCAGATACATACTATATGAATGATTTATTACGTGAAGAATTTAAAAACCAAATGAGGGATTGGCCATCTATTTCTGGCTTTTTTACCACTCCACAGCAATTATATAAGTTTAGTAAGTCGACAAAGAGTTTTACGGCATTGCCTTATTCCTTTGTTTTCAATCATCAGCAAAAGCTCGAGTTTCCGGCGCTTTCTTTTGATCCGCCTATCTTTTTCCAATTGTCTTTTATCTACCGTAAGGATAAAGAATTGATTCCGAGAATTAAAAAATTTCTAATTGATTTTAAATTGTATTTAGAAAAAACCGACTATTCTACTAGACTAAAATCCTGATTTAGTGAATAATAGAAGGTGAAGTTATGAAAATAAAGGAGCGTTATAATATGAAGAAAGTATTGATTTTTGGACACCAAAACCCCGATACAGATGCGATTGCATCGGCTATTTCGTTTGCTTACCTGCAAAATCAGTTGGGGGTAGAAGCTGAAGCAGTTGCCTTAGGCGAAGTAGGAGAAGAAACCCGTTATGCATTGGACTATTTTAACTTTGAAGCGCCGCGTGTTATAGAAACCGCAGCAAATGAAGTAGAACAAGTCATGTTGGTCGATCACAATGAGTTCCAACAAAGTGTTTCAGATATAAAAGACGTAGAAATAACGTCTGTTGTCGATCATCATCGTATAGCTAATTTCGAAACAGCTAATCCGCTGTATTACCGTGCAGAACCTGTGGGCTGTACAAATACGATCATTTTAAAATTATTTAAAGAAAATTCAGTTGAGATCCCTAAAGAATTAGCTGGTTTGATGTTATCTGCTATTATTTCAGACAGTTTGTTGTTTAAATCTCCAACATGCACTCCAGAAGATGTTAAAGCAGCAAAAGAATTAGCTGACATTGCGGGTGTAGATAGTGAAACGTATGGTTTAGACATGTTAAAAGCCGGTACGGATCTAAGTCAAAAATCAGTAGAAGAATTATTGACTATGGATGCTAAAAGTTTCCCAATGGGAGATAAAAGTGTTCGAATCGCTCAAGTAAACGTTGTAGACGTAAATGATGTGTTTTCTAAACAAGCTGAATTAGAATCAGCAATGACTCAAGCTAATTTAGAAAATAATTATGATTTATTTGTTTTAGTCGTTACGAATATTTTAGATAGTGATTCAGTTGTATTAGCGGCAGGAACACCAATGGAAGCTGTAGAAGAAGCTTTTAAAGTTACATTAGAAAATAACAAAGCTACTTTAAAAGGAGTAGTTTCACGAAAAAAACAAGTTGTGCCGCAATTAACAGCTGCATTAACTAAATAACAAAGAAACAAAATAAAAGTAGAGTAAACCAGATTGAATAGTTGAATTCAATCTGGTTTTTTGGTGCGCCCGGCATGGGTGATAACTTGGTGGTGAAAGTCCACTACAGGCTTTGCAGTAGGAACTGTTAGCGAATAGCAAGGGTGTCCCCCGTGAGGAGGAATCTGAAGGAAGCTGGACGCAAACACTCGCACTGACGAACAGAAATCTCATACAAGGCTGACTGGAGATGGACGAGCTTGCCAAATAAAGTGAAGTCCTATACTGCACGAATCTCCTACAGTAAATGAGGCAGTGACATGAGTGGAAGGTTATCATTCTTACCCGGGGAGGTCTCACTAGCGGCAAACACCGTAGTAACAACGAATAGTGAGAAGTCAGCAGATGCCATAGTAGGAGAACGCCGTTCTCTGAAGGGCAGAACAATAATAATCTTGAAGAAACAAGGAGGTGAAGTCACTACAAAATCGCAGAAAACATCGTGGTAAAGACCGAAAAGATGGCTTCTTACAAAGGGACAAGCTGGAAGCGAAAGAGTATGTAAGAGCGCGTAGTAGTGACAGCATGGAGATGAAAGAACAAGATGGTATCACGTTAATAGATAAAGTCATAGAGAGTGGTAATCTATGGCAAGCGTATGAAAAAGTACGAAAAAATAAAGGAGCTCCAGGAATAGATGGTATCACGGTCGAAGAGCTAGAGGACCATATGAAGAAATATTACCCAACGTTAGTACAGAAACTAAAGGACGGTACGTATAAACCTCAACCTGTTCGAAGAGTGCCCATACCAAAACCAGATGGTTCTAAACGTTATTTAGGTATTCCAAGTGTACTTGATAGAGTTGTTCAACAAGCTATTTTGCAAGTTATCGACCCAATGATTGACCCCTATTTTTCAAATAATAGTTTTGGTTTCCGTAAAGGTAAAAGTGCCCATCAAGCCATACAAAAAGCGGAAGAATATTATGAAGAAGGGTATAGAATAGTGGTCGATTGCGATTTGAAAAGTTATTTCGATACCATCCACCATCAAAAGCTTAGAGCCTATTTAGAAGAATTTATCCAAGATAAAGTTGTATTAAAGTTAATCTGGAAATTTCTTCGCTCTGGGATATTAGATAAAGATATCTATATCGAAACAGATAAGGGG
The DNA here is from genome assembly GCF_000744825.1 of Carnobacterium mobile DSM 4848. Classification (NCBI taxonomy): domain Bacteria; kingdom Bacillati; phylum Bacillota; class Bacilli; order Lactobacillales; family Carnobacteriaceae; genus Carnobacterium; species Carnobacterium mobile. The sequence goes on along the minus strand of NZ_JQMR01000001.1, from coordinate 498,635 downwards.
GCACCGCAAGGTGGCCCACTGTCACCTTTACTCGCAAATGTATATCTAAACCAACTAGATCGAGAACTAGAAAGAAGAGGGCATAAATTTATTCGTTACGCGGATGATTTCGTTATCTATGTTAAAAGTCAGCGTGCTGGTGAAAGAGTCATGGAGAGTGTTACTGAGTATATAGAAAAAGATTTACGACTAACAGTAAATCAAAAGAAAAGCAAGGTGACCACTCCAACAAAAGCGAAGTTTTTAGGATTCCATATTATGAACCACATGGGAAAGTTGGATGCCGACCTGCTAAGTCGGCACAACGAAGATTCAAAGACAAACTTCAAAAACTAACTAGTCGTAAACGACCAGGAACTTTCCTGAACATTGTAAAAGAGATTAATCAAGTTACCGTTGGTTGGATTAATTATTATGGTATCAGTTATATGAAAACCTTTATAGCAGAAACACAATCCTGGTTAAACCACAGGCTTCGGCAACTTATCTGGAAACGATGGAAGAAAGTTAAAACACGTTATACTATGTTAAAAAGATATGGTATCCAACATGATGACGCATTAAAATTAGCTGCTTCTCGAAAAGGGTACTGGAGAACATCCAAAAACCACATTATTCATACAGCTATAACAAAAGACAGACTCATAAAGTGGGGATTAAAAGATTTATCCCAACTGTATGCGTCTGCCCAAACAAGATACTCAAGTTATTGAACCGCCGTATACCGAACGGTACGTACGGTGGTGTGAGAGGTCGGAACCGTAAGGTTCCTCCTACTCGTTTTGATAGCAATTATGAGTAAAAGAAACTTACATTTAAAACGTTTTAGAGAACAAGTAATAGGAATATCCATAGAACTAATCTGAAATGAGCTTAAAAGGGTCTGTAAAAACAGTCGAATTTTGAAAAAACGTACGTTTCTAGTTTATATACTACTGCGTATAATATATATTATGTAAACTAACGAAAATTGAAATTAGTACCTTATATAGGTTCCATAACTTTTGTCCATTATCCTCTCTTTCTGATTCGTTTTCTATTTTTTAAATCATTTAACCGTTCAGATACAATTTTAGTGTTTCTTAGTAAATAAAAATACTTCTCTATAGAAAATTATTGTCTTTAGCAAAATATTTTATACTGTATGGTCATGATGTTTAGAATATTTTATTTTTTAGTTTTTTTGATTCGCTCGCTAAAATTATTTATACAGTAGAAAATAAAAAATGTTTTTAAATCGACTAGCCAATATTTTTTATTCACTTGATCGTATCTGTAAAAAACTGAATTGAATGTATTCAATTTTTAAAATGAATTTTAGCTGTAGGATTTGTTTAGTGTATTTAATGCTGATGTTCATAATTTAGAGAATAAAGGGTTATTTTGAAAAATCAGGCTGATTAAAGCAATACAAACCTTTTTTTGGATGAAAATCCCTTTAAAGAGCTTTAATGAAGCAAAAACTTAGTTTATTTGCTAACCAAATAAGGTTTACGCATTGAAATTGCTTGTTCTAAGCAACAAAGAAAACCCTTTTATTTAAAGGGAAAAATAGCGCTTTTCCCTTTATTTAGATAATTTTTTTGGTTTTGATAGAATAATAGCCTTCTCCTTTATGTTTAGACTCGGTTTTAGTAAATCTACAATAGGAGAAATAGTAATCAATATAAAAATTATTAGGATTTTTCAACAAAAAAAGAGGAAGATTTTGGGGCTTTTTAATCTAATCATTATAAATTTAGCAAAAATAGACAAAAAATCAAAAAGCGCTTAAACCGACTGAGTTAAGCACTTTTTGATTCTTTTCTACAATTATTTTACTGTATATCAAGATCCATATAAAAAATTAGCCAGAAGTTCTTTTGGAATACTAGAACTTTCAGCTCCCCTCCCTCTTCTCTCTTACTCCCTGCTCTCTTTTTTATAAAAAGAGAGCTAAAAAGAACAAGTAGCAAGCTAGAGTACTTCTTTGTTTAAAAAATTTATAGCACTTGCTGAAAAATCGGTACATACCGAAGACGCCCATTTAGTTGCTTACTCTCATATAAAACAATTTTTGTTACTTGTAGTTTAGCATTTGGCCTATCTAAGTTACCTTCTAGTTCTTCTAAAGGATCTTTCAAAACCATTTGTCGGCCAATAGTGATATGAGGCAAAAAAGCTGGTTTTTTTAATTCAAAATAATCTTTTTCCTGAAAAGCTTTTTGTAAGGTTGTATATAATTCAAATAATAATGGATTGTTTTTAAGCCCCAGCCAAACCACTTGTTTCTTTTTCTTGGTAAATTGTCCTAGATGATCTACTTTGATCTCAAAGGGTCTTACACTTTGGGCAGTTGTTGTGATAATTTCTTTTAACGGGCATAAATCTTGTTCATTTATTTCTCCAATAAATTGAAGCGTTAGATGAAAATTGTCATGAAAAACAAAATTTCCTTTTTTAACATAAGGTTTTAATTGATTTTGTAATGAGACTAACTCTTCTTTTATACTTTCTAGTTCTACTCCAATAAAAACGCGTCTGCTAAAATCTTTATTATTTACTTCTTTTTCTTCCATAAGGACCATCTCTTTTTAGTTTTTTGTTGCTGATTTTCATTTACTGGTAAATCTGAATCAGGATCTTTCCTATCAGTTGCTATCTTCCCTTTTTTTAAACGATTTTCAAATTTCTCACGCATAAGCTGCTCAATATTATTTAAATCAGGGTATTTCCCTTCTTTTTCGCCTTTTGCAATAACCGTCATAACCTCGATATAGCTCATTGCCAATGCTGTAGTAAGGATAGAAGCAGTTGTTCCGCTAATCAATCCGCCCACTATAGTTCCGACTCCTGGTATCAGCTTAGCAAGGTTAGAGGCAATATACTTACCAGCATAGGTAGCTCCACCGGTTCCTCCAATCGCAGCTACTAAACTGGTAATAGTCGCTTTATCCATAGAGATGCCAAAAATAGCGGTAATGTGAGCCAATAGCGTTACTTGCATAGGCACTAAAATAGAAGCATCGGAAAACGGAATGGGAACAAAGCCGATTCCGAATGAAGTTGCGATATAGGTAGACGCCCAACTACGGGCAGATTTTGCTTTGCGTTCAATATCTACTTGTTGGGCATTGTTAAAAGCTTTTTTTTGTTCCTCTGGAATAATTTCAAAACTGCGTTCAATCAATTCCTTTAAACCAAAAGAAGGGATGGAAATTTCGTCAGAAACAGGAAATTCTTGAGCCATGACATTGATAACACCATAAATAGTTAAATTAAGATTTTCAATAAAGGCTTTAAGCTCCTTTGCCGGTTTGCCAATTGATTGAGTCAAAACTACTAGAACAGGAACTTCAGCACTTAAGGTTTTAATCAACTCTAATTCTAGAGGTTCGATTCGTGAAGAATTAGCATTGATACAATAATAAACTAAATGAATTTCTTCATTAGTTGAGTGCTTTTTCCCTTCTGAAATAGTAGAAAATATTTCTTTCTGGATTTCTTTTTGTACTTCAAGATTCAGTTCTAAACCTCGAGTATCATACAAAGCAATGGGAATTCCTTCTTTTGTAATTTTTCTTAAATGTTTAGTGATCGGACGACCAATCCCAGTTTTTGCTAAATTTTCTCGAAAAACATTATTGATTAAAGTGCTTTTACCAACGCCTGTTTTCCCTATTAATAAAATATTAACTGGTTTCATCTTTTTTATTTCATTTTCTGTTTTATTTAAAACTTCTTCGACAATATTAAAATTTTTTTCAAGATTTTTCATCATTACCTCCATCATTCTGCTTTGCAATAAAGCTGTCTTAGGACCATTTGGAAAACTATTTTTTTAAGGAAGTTTAAACTTAGCTTCGCCATTAAATGTATCGCCATCTTCTAAGTTGCCAGATTTAAATCCGCGATCAAACCAATACATTCTTTGATCAGAAGTACCATGAGTAAAACTTTCAGGCACCACATACCCTTGTGCTTGTTGTTGAAGGCGATCATCCCCTACTGCACCGGCAGCATTGATAGCTTCTTCGTAATCCCCTTCTTCTAAATAGCCTAATCCTTGAGCATAATGAGCCCAAACTCCAGCTAAGTAGTCTGCTTGCAGTTCAAACCGGACTTGATATTGATTAAATTCAGTTTCACTTAATTGATTTCGCAAACTATCCAATTGTTTTGTTAACCCTAATTGCGTTTGGACGTGATGGCCTACTTCATGGGCTACCACATAAGCCATTGCAAAATCACCTGGGGCATTAAATTGCTGGCTTAATTCATCATAAAAGCTTAGATCAATATATAAGTTTGCATCTCCTGGACAATAAAACGGACCAGTTGAAGAGCCTGCAACGCCACAAGCTGATTGAACAGAACCGGAAAAAAGGACTAATGTGGGGTCTTTATAAACATACCCATAATCTTGAAAAACATCCGTCCAAACATCTTCTGTATCTGCCAAGACTACAGAAACAAAATCAGCTCGCTCGGCTTCTGTTTCAGTTTCTTGATATGGAGCAGTAGTTGTATTAGTACCCGTATCCAATAAGGCTGAATTTAAGAAATCTCCAAAATCTCCGCCGCTTAAAAAAGTAAAGACTAATAGAATGAGAACACCGCTGATTCCTCCCCCTACTAATGTCTTTCCTCCCATGCTGCTCCCTCTGCGGTCTTCTACATGGCTGCTTTTTCTTCTGTCTTTCCAGCGCATGGTTTCACCCTCCCTACAACATATTCTTTGTTACAGTTTCTTAAAACCATCATATCACTTTTTTAAGTAGGAATAGAAATGATAAGCGCTTATTGGCCTTACATGTGAAAAAAAGCCGATACTAATTGAAAATCTCTTTTAGTATCAGCTTCTCATTCAATTTAGATGCTATTATCTTTTATCGTTTGCTTTTAATTGCTCTACTTTAGTTGGTCGCCAACCTTCATTGTCGACCCAAGTTAAATAAACACGGAAAGTTTTAGTTTGCTGACTATCTGAGACGGTCGCGACTACTTTTTGATCTCCGCCATTCTCTACTCGCCATTCAATCATATCATCTACCGCAATACCAGTAGCATTGGCATTTGCTTGTTTGATTTCTTTCCTATCTTGAGAACCGTCACTATAATTAGTCGAATGTGGTCCTTCTTGTTCTGTTGCTACTGGTTTCCAGTCGCCGGTAATCGCTGAAGTAACATTATCATCTGAAGGTTCTGTTTCTTCAGTTTCAACAGCATCTTGATCTTCACTTTCTTTTTCATCCTCATCTTTTTCGTCTTCTTGTTTGTTTATGCTAGAGGAAGCTGACTGGCTTTCTGTTTCTTGTTCTTTTGAAGTAGAAGCGGTGTTGATGCTGCTAGATAATTGTTGCATAGATTCGTTTGAAGCTTGATTATCTCCTTCTCCGAGTAACCAAATACCAAAAATAACAAACATTAAAAAGACCGTTACTACTGCAATTAATGTAGCGACTTTAGCAATAGTCCGATTTTTACTATATTTATCAGAACGTGTAGGTTTATTAGAGTTTTTCATTTTGTATCTGTCCTTTCTGTTTCCCATATCATAATAGCATATATTGGTCAGTTGGATATTAGCAATAGATTACAGTTTTATACCTCTATGATTACAACTTGTTTCAAAGAAAAATAGATGTATTTGAAAAAACAGTTACCGCATGTTAAACTATAAGAGAAAAGAGAGAAATGCGTCAACATTCCCCTCTTTTATAGAACCGTTAAAGACGGTAGCCAATAAGAGAAAACAAAAAGTAATCGTCCTACTCGCTAAAGTTCAGACGGTTACTTTTTTTTGTTGTTTGTTGAGATTTTTAAAACCAACGTTGCAAAAGCTAATGCAAACATTAAGGATTCGAAAATACTCATGGGTTTTCCTTTCTGGGGAAAGCCAAACAAAAAAACATAGGCATCACCCCTTTTTAATGAGAGTTAGCCACCGCCTTAAACATTTCTATATTTAAATCATACCACATTAAGTTATTTTTTTAAATATAATTAGAACGTATGTTCGTGATTTAAAAAAATAAATACTTTTTTTTGCTGTTGGGTTATAATAGGCAAGTACCAAAAGAAATTGATGAATGGAGTGGTAATATGACTAAAAACATTCGTATCGGCTTAGTCGGTTATGGAAATATAGGAAAAGGCGTAGAATTAGCCCTGGATAATTTCCCAGATATGGAAGGTATTGCAGTATTTACAAGACGGAATCCAGAAGAACTGACTTCTAAACTCCCAGCTGTAAGTATAGATAACATATTAGATTATCAAGATAAAATCGATGTTCTAATTTTGTGCGGTGGCTCAGCAACAGATTTGCCTCAACAAGGACCTTCCTTAGCGAAATATTTTTCTACAATTGATAGTTATGATAACCATAACCATATCCCTCAATACTTTAAAGATATGGATCTAGCGGCGAAAACAAATGATCATGTCAGCATTATTTCGGTTGGCTGGGATCCAGGTTTGTTTTCACTAAATCGTGCTGTTTTAGAATCGGTCTTGCCTGCTGGAGAAACCTATACGTTTTGGGGTAAAGGGTTAAGTCAAGGACATTCAGATGCTATCCGCCGAATTGATGGAGTTAAAGCAGGAGTACAATATACGATCCCTATTGAAAAAGCCCTTGAAGAAGTTAGAAGCGGATCTAATCCTACTTTATCCACTCGAGAAAAACATGAACGTGTGTGTTACGTAGTGGCTGAGGAAGATGCAGACAAAGGATTGATTGAGAAAAAAATCAAAACAATGCCGGATTATTTCGAACCTTACCATACAACTGTTCACTTTATTGATGAAGAAACATTTGCTAAAGAACACCAAAAAATGCCTCATGGTGGTTTTGTTATTCGGACAGCTACTTCAGCTACCGGAAATAAACAAAAAGCTGAATTTCAACTGGAATTAGAAAGCAACGCTGAATTTACATCCTCTATTCTAGTAGCTTATGCACGAGCAGCTTATCGTTTTAAAGAAGACGGAAAATCTGGCGCTTTCAGTGTATTAGATGTTCCTCCGGCGTATCTTTCAAGTAAGTCTGCAGAAGAATTAAGAAAAGAGTTACTGTAATATAAAAACGGTTAAATAAACTACCCCCTTTGAAGTTAGCTTTCTACAACTAATTTCAAAGGGGGTTTTAGTTTTATTTGAAGAAGGTTGACTTTATCAAGTTGTCTTAAAACGTTTTAAAGCTTTTGCAACGACTGGAGCGATAATAGCAGCAGCTATAGCTTCCGCCAGTCCATTTGTTAAGACTACTGCACCTAAAGCTTTTGCTAAATTAGACACATCCACATTTAATGCTGTGGCATAATCGTCTTTATAAAAGAGGTAAATAAAAAATAAAACTAGTATGGTATTGGTTAACGAAGCCAACACAGAAGAAAGAATCATTCCCAATGAATCTTTCTCTTTTTTATTTTTAAATAAATGATAAACATATCCGGCAACAAACCCAACAAGAATACGCGGCACAATAGAAATAAGCGGATTAGTAAACAATAATAAATCTAATGGTGATGCTGGGGCAATAAAAGCTTTAATAAATCGGCTGATCCCCCATACGCCACCGATAATCATTCCATCTTTTGTACCTAGAGTTAATGCAGCAATGATAACGGTAATATGAATAATCGTTGGATTTAATGGCGGAATAGGGATATAACCTAAAAGCGGTACGAAATTTTGAACAATAATAATAGCTGATAAGATCCCTAAAATAGCTATCCGATAAGCTTTTCTATTTTTTTGATACATTGTCACCCTTCTTTCTATGTAAAAATATATAAATTCATTTTACAACAAGTATAAAAAAATAGCATTAAAAACAAAATGATTTTAGAAAAGCAGACAGAATCCGTTTACGTTTAGTAGGACAAATTAAGAAAAAGTTACCGGTGTCCCTATTGGAAAAGGTAAAGAGTCTGAAGAATGACCAATTTGATTCGTTTTTAAAACAGCAAAATGGTGACGTCTTGAGTAGCTTAAGACTAATTTTTTTAATTCTTCTGTTTGGTTTTCAGCTTCAATAGTTGTGAATTGTCCCAATAAGATGGCACTACAGGCTTCTAATATGCCTATTTGTTCTAGTTGAGCAAAATAAGCAGCCATCTGCTCTATCTTTCCTCCTCTTGCTTCCAGCAACAAAACACGTCCAGCTGCATTTGGGCAATAAGGCGTACCGGCAAGCTATAAAAAACACCGTATATTTCCACCGATAACAGGTTTTGAAAAGCTGACTGGAGGAGTTAACCACTCATAGCGTAAAAAAAATAGAGAATGTTTGTTTATAAAAGCCTTTCGGAATTGCTCTTTTTGTTTTTGACCCTCTAGAATAGTGAGTAATTGGAAATTATAACCGACGCCATCCGTTTGTGCATAAATAGCATTCAACATAACTGTTAAATCGCTGTAACCGACAAAGGGTTTTTTAGCATATTTAATGGAAGTATAATCAAGATAAGGAAGAACTTCGTTAGCAACTTCTCCGCCTGATAAGTCAAAAATCATTTTGATCTCAGGATCATTATAAAGAGCCATTAAAGCTTTTCCACGTTCTTGCGCTGTTCCGCTGAAAATAGTTGAATTCTTTTGGTAGATAGTAGTAGCTAGACGAACCTGTAATTGAAACTCTTGCTCTAAACAAACAACTAATCGTTCAATAAGCTGTCTTTCTGATGGTCTTTTTCCATTTGAACAACAAATTAGACCAATCATATCACCTGGTTTAAGCATAGTTTCTCAACACCTTTCTTAAATTAAGCTTAACTCCATTACTCGTAGAGAGTAGATAAAAGAACAGCAATCCGTTCAAAAGATTGCTGTTCTGTTCTTTTCTTATTTATTTTTTATCCGATTCAAAAGCTGCAATATAGTGTTTCATATATTCAGGAAGATCAGGAGGACGACGACTTGAAATAATATGCCCATCTGTAAGAGCTGGTACATTATGCCAGATTGCTCCAGCATTTGTCATATCATCTTTAATCCCTGGTGTGCTTGTTACGTTAACTCCTTCTAAAATTCCGGCTGAAATCAGTACCCATCCTGCATGACAAATCTGTCCGATTGGTTTCTTTACTTGATCAAAATGACGCACGAAATCAAGAACTTCCGGATAACGTCTTAATTTATCGGGAGACCAGCCACCAGGAACCAAAATTCCATCGTATTCTTCTACATTTATTTCTTTAAAACTAAGATCAGAAACCGCAGGAACACCGTATTTACCAGTATATTGTTTCGCTGCTTCTTCTCCGACTAGATTTACAGTCGCACCCGCTTCTCTTAATCGGTAAACAGGATACCATAACTCTAAATCTTCGAAATCGTCGCTGACCAGTGCAATGATTTTTTTATTTTCTATAGTCACAACCGTCACCACCATTCTAATAATAACTTTAGTGTACCAATTAATAGAAGAGTCTGTAAACTCTTCTAGCTTATTTTGGTTAAATATGGTCTTCCATGTATTGGTCTAATAGTTTTAAAACGGCATCTGTACCGTAATCTTGAATGAAGTCATTAAAAAGCCCTAAAAAAATACTGCCTTTTTTAGCTGTTCCGTCACTTTCGTCCTCAAAAAAAGTGATGAAATAGTCACTATAATCTATATAGCCTTCTACAAATCCTAAACTTTTAAAAAAGCGATTTTCTTCCGTCTCACTCTCTAATTGATCTTCTAATAAGCTTAGTGCAGTACTTTGTTCAATGATTAATTGAATCAGCTCATCTTTGGGAAGCTCCCCTAATGTCTTTTCATCCATTTTATTTCCTCCTGCCTTTTTTATAAACTCTTCTTTAATCAGTTGCTAATTCTATTCTTCGGTTGATGCGTCTCAGAAGAATAATGAATAACTGTTTTTCGTCATTGGGCCAAGAGCTAAAAATCTGAGTCACTTGTTGTTCTATTTCGAAGTGTACGCTATTAATAAGCTGTTTAGCTTCTTTTGATAACACTAGGTACATGAACCGCTTGTCTTTTCCACTATCTTTAATAACCCACCCTTTTTTTACTAAGTCATTTACTTGTCTACTTAATGTAGACTTATTTAAGGAGAAAGAAGAAGTTAATTCGGTTAAGGTCAATGGTTGTTCAATAAGGTGACGCATAATAAAAAAAGCAGATCGATTAAGTCGATTTTTTTTCAATACCGATTGTTCAATGGAAGTATATCGAGTTTGAAAACTATCTATTTCCTTTATTAATTCATGAGTAGAAATGAGGGTATCCATAAAAAAACTCCTTCACCAAGCTATAGTTGCTATATGCAATCATTATTGTTTCATATAGCAACTATAGCGAATAAAGCTTGATTTTTCAAGGGAAATGCTCTTTTTACTGCAATTGTTTTATGATTGTTTCTTGAAATTTAGTAAAAGCCCATTATCCAAGAAGCATTTCATCTGAGAGGACGGATTTTTCTGTCGAAGCTTGGAATAAATTTAACACAGCAGCTACAGTTAACTTACTTTTTTCTTCTCCTTTGACATCCACCACTACTTTTCCTTGGTCCAACATAATCAAACGATTGCCGTAATTTAAAGCATCTTGCATATTATGGGTAATCATTAGTGCAGTTAACTGTTCTTCGGCAATTCGCTTATTTGTCAATTCTAAGACGATCTTGGCCGTTTTAGGGTCAAGTGCAGCAGTATGCTCGTCTAGTAACAGTAATTTTGGCTTTTTCATAGTAGCCATCAATAAGGCTATCGCTTGTCGCTGTCCGCCAGACAACAAACCCATTTCGCTGTCCAAGCGGTTCTCCAGACCCAAGCCCAATTTAGCTAAAATCTCTTTGAAGAATTCTCTTTCTTTTAGAGAACTGCCTTTGCGTAGCGTTCTTCTCTTCCCGCGGCGATAAGCGATGGATAAGTTTTCGCTGACCGTCATACGCGGCGCAGTCCCCAGTAATGGGTCTTGAAATACCCGTCCGATCATCCCTGCACGTTGTTCTTCTTTTAATTTAGTAATTTCTTTGTCTTCGATTTTAATGGATCCTTGATCAATTAGAAAATTCCCTGAAATGCTGTTCAACAACGTAGATTTCCCAGCACCATTTCCCCCAATAATTGTTATAAAATCACCTTGTCGGACTTCTAGGTTCAAGCCTTTTAATACTTGATTTTGATTGGCTGTTCCAGGATAAAAAGTTTTAGTAATATGTTGAATCGATAAGACTGAGGATGTTGTCAATTAAAGAACCTCCTTTTTATTAAAAAAGTTTAAATTTAGTTTATTTCTTAAACTTGGTAAAGCTAAACAGAAAGCTAAAATAATGGCAGAGATCAATTTTAAATCATTTGGCTGAAGCCCTACCAGCAAGACAAACATAATAATGAAGCGATAAATAATAGCTCCTAGGATTACACAAATCAATCGATTGGCAAAAGATAAATTACCAAAAATAACTTCTCCAATAATCACGGAAGCTAATCCGATAACGATGGTACCAATACCCATACTGATATCTGCATAACCATTGTCTTGCGCGATCAAGGCTCCTGCTGCAGCTACAATGCCATTCGATAACATCAAACCCAGTATTTTTGTTCGGTTGGTTGATATTCCTAATGACCGTGCCATTTTTTCATTATCTCCCGTAGCAATCACTGCTTGGCCTAATTCTGTATTAAAGAAAAGAACTAACGCAGCGATAATTAAGACCGTTAGAAAGATCCCCATAAAAATAGTATCAAACTGAGGCGGCAAGTTGTATCGGCTTAGCGAGTCCGTTATTTTTTGTTTGCCTAATAAGCTTAAATTTGCACGGTTCATAATACGCAAATTGATAGAATAAAGTCCCGTCATAGTCAAAATACCCGCTAATAGTCCTGGTATTTTTGCTTTAGTAATTAGAAAACCGGTGATAAGCCCTGCCAGAGCTCCGATAGCAAAGGCTGTTAGTGATGCCAACAGCGGATGAACGCCAGAAAGAATCAAACGGGCACAAACAGCAGCTCCTAATGGAAAAGAGCCTTCAGCTGTCATATCCGGTAAATCTAGAATCCGATAAGTAATAAAAATGCCTAAAGCCATTATGCCCCATAACAAACCTTGTGCTGTTGCGGTTACAATTAAATCCATTGATATGACCTTCTTTCTTAGATATAGTTAAATTAGTGATTTGCCATTTGGTCTAACAAGGTTTGCGGAATAGAAATTCCTAATTCCTTTGCTTTTTCTTCATTGAGTATTATTTCTCCTTGCTCAAGGTATTGCACCGGAGTGGTTGCCGGATCACTTTCGCCTTTAAGAACAGCTGCTGTCATTTTACCCGTTAATTTTCCTAATTCGTATTGGTTTAACCCGATCGTTGCTAGTCCGCCCTCTTCTACCATTGTATCCACAGCAGGAAAAACCGGAATGTGTTTGGCGTCAGTGGCCGCAATCACGGTATTCATCGCACTGGCTATGGTATTATCTGTTGGAACCCAAATAGCATCTACTTGGCTAGCCAATGAAGAACTAACTTGTGAAACGTCATTCGTTGAAGAGACAGTTAAAGTAGTTGTTTCATATCCCATAGCGGCAGCAATTTCAGCAGCTTGTTCAGCTTGAACAAGCGAATTGTCTTCACTCGATGAATAAAGAATACCGATTTTTTTTGCTTCTGGTAAAAGTTCCTTGATCAATTCAAACTGTTCTTTAATTGGAGTCAGATCACTGACACCGGTGATATTCCCACCAGGTTTTTCATTGCTGGCAACCAACCCAGCTTCTTCGGGATTGCTAACGGCTCCTAAAATAATCGGGATCTCTTGAGAACTATTCGCTAGAGCTTGAGCAGCTGGAGTGGCGATGCCCACCATAACTGCTGCATTCCGACTTACGAATCGAGCGCTCATAGAATTCAAATTGCTTTGATCGCCTTGAGCATTTTGAAAGTCCAATACCATGGTTTTTCCATCGATGAATCCTTCTTCGTTTAAAGCATCAATGATACCTTCATAAATCTTATCAAGAGCAGGATGGCTGGTTAGTTGTAAGACACCTACTATGGGTAACTCTTTTTTTGTTGAAGTGGTTGTTTTAGTTTGTTCGGTAAAAAATGCAAATGTTAAAATTAGTGCTAATACACTGATAAACCCAATCATTTTTTTCATGTTTTTTCCTCCAAAGTAAGTAGTTAACGAATCTTTCGTTCCTATTGAATTGTTTTCTCCAAGTACTGCCATCGTTTCATAAAAAGAAAAGACATCTTATTTTGCTCCTTTATCTCTATTATTTTGACTACTGAAGATAAAAAAATAAACAGCTCCACAAAAGTACTTGTGGTAGCTGTTTATAGTAAACGACTCCACATAGAATAAATGTTTTACTCTATGCAGGTCGTTTTCACGTGTGTTCAAATAAACCAACATAGATACAAGTTCAGCGTGTTCCCTGAAGGTTGTACCTATGAAGAAGCTTCATAAATCAACCTATCTATCTTGGCTTTGCCAACGATTATTTAAATTCATAGCGATAGGTAAAAATGGATTCATGACAAACACTCCTTTTGGTTGATTAAAAACTTATTAGATTTATCTTACTCGTTGCTTTCATAAGAGTCAAGACAAATAATCATTTTCTTTAAGAATGTTTTATTTTATTCAGATAAAAAAATAGGCCGGTTAGCGATCGGCTGCAACGGACGGTTTGTTTTGCCAACGTTCTCTTTGAAAGCTTGCAACAATCCTTTGCGCATATAAGTTTGATGTCGAAAAACAATCCATTCTACGGGTCCGGAAGTCGGCGGTGTTGTTAAAGAACCGCTATAATGAAAAAATTGTTGTTTGGCCGGTAAAATATTAGCTAAGTCAATCGGAACTTCTAGCCCGCGCCCAGAAATTCTTGGGTTTAAAGCTAAACTGTCCATACGAGCCATTTCTTGGTTTGCTGGTTCTTTGTTTGGAAGAACGGTAATTCCTAGAACGAGTAATTCATTTTCTCTTGATCGGTGCACCAAATGCAATTCTAACGGAAAAGACTCATGATTGATTTCATGTTCGCTTGGTAAATGAAAATGCAGATCCTCTAGTATGTATCTTTTATGATTAAAAAAGACTGAATTCAACCCTTCTCCTGCCAAGGGACTCAAATGCACTGTATGGTTAAAAAAAGATGTCTCAAAACGTGTCGTATGGTAATGAATCGTTAGCGACTGTTGACTGATTTTGTTTGTGACCTCGTTTTCACTCAATTGAATGGGAGACTGCAAACTGCCCTCTTCTGCTGTTTTGAAAGCTTGGCAGATGTCTTTCCAGTGTTCAGGTCCTCGTTCTCCTTCATAATACCAATCCATTATATTCTCCTTTAAAGTTAGATTTTCCTATTTCTAAAATAGTCATTAGTTGTATTTTACCTTTCTTTAAATATCTTTTTCAACTGTTTTGTATTTTTAAGTTGAATTTCTATGTGGCTTCCTTGATGCATATACATTCTTACTAAACATGTTATAATTAAACATACGATCATAATAACGATAGATTGTCGTTGTTTTTCTTTAAATGAAAGAAAGCAGCTGTTTAAATAATCTATTCTAAAGAAAGAAGGGAAAAATATGTCATTTGATGGTATCTTTACCCATGCAATGGTTGATGAGTTACGTTATGCACTCAGCAACGGCCGAGTATCTAAAGTACATCAACCGTATAAAAATGAAATCATACTAGTCATACGTGCGAATGGGAAAAATCATAAGCTGTTGTTATCTGCGCATCCTAGTTATGCTCGGATTCAGTTGACTGAGATTCCATATGAAAACCCAAGTTCTCCGCCTAATTTTTGTATGGTGATGCGGAAACATTTAGAAGGTGCTGTTTTAGAAAATATTCAACAAGTTGGAAATGACCGCATGATTCATTTTACATTTAAAAGTCGTGATGAATTAGGGGACGTCCAAAATATCATGCTGATTGTTGAATTGATGGGACGACACAGTAATTTGTTCTTGGTTGAACAAGACACGCAGCGAATCATGGACACGATCAAACACGTTCCTGCTAGTCAAAATACTTATCGAGCAGTGATGCCAGGTGCAACGTATGTTACGCCTCCTCATCAAGATAAATTAAATCCATTTGAAACGACCAATGCAACCTTAATTGAAGTGCTTGAAAATCCTGTTGAGCTTTCCTTGACTAAAAAATTCCAACAAACCTATCAAGGAATTGGCTCGGATACAGCCAGTGAACTAGTCTACCGCAGTGAGGAGCAATTGGATAAGCTTCCGGAAGTTCTGCAATCTTTTATTGAAACGATTCGGCAAGGTAAAATTGCACCTACTTTAACACAAGTAAAGAAAAAAACGTTCTTTACACCGGTTCCTTATCTTAGTTTAGCTGGAGAATCTGAAAGCTATCCCACATTGAGTACTCTTTTAGACCAGTATTATCAAAGTAAAGCGGAAAAGGACCGCGTACAGCAGCAAGGAGCAGATTTAATCCATGTGTTACAAACTGAGTTGCAGCGAAACGTTAAAAAATTAAAAAAACTTGAAAAAACAATGGATGAAACAGAATTAGCAGATGATTATCGAATCCGCGGCGAACTGTTGACTGCTTATCTGCATGAGTTGCATAAAGGGCAAACGGAAGTCACGTTAGCTAATTTTTATGATGACGATCGGCCGGTGACCATTGCTTTAAATCCAAGAAGCACTCCTTCTCAAAATGCGCAAAAATATTTTTCGAAATACCAAAAATTAAAAAATGCCATTATTTTTGTTACTGAACAAATTCGATTGACTAATGAAGAAATTGCTTACCTGGATTCTGTCTCAACTCAATTAGAACTTGCAACGCCTAAAGACATTGCTGAGATCAAAGAAGAATTGATTCAGCAAGGCTATTTGAAAAAGAAAACGAAGAAAAAACAAAAAAGACAAAAAGCCAGTGCGCCTGACAAATATGTGTCAAGTGACGGTGATTCCATTCTGGTTGGAAAAAACAATTTACAAAATGATCAGTTGACCTTGAAGACAGCTAGAAAATCCGATATCTGGCTGCATACGAAAAATATTCCTGGTTCACATGTGATCATTCAAAGCAATGATCCTTCTGAAACAACCATTTTGGAAGCAGCTAATATCGCTGCTTACTTTTCAAAATCACAGCTGTCAGCTTCTGTTCCTGTTGACGTCGTAGAAGTGAAAAAGATACGCAAACCCAATGGTGCTAAACCAGGTTTTGTGATTTATGAAGGGCAACGGACGGTTTTTGTAACGCCTGATAAAGCGTTAGTGGATAAATTAAAGGTTTAGATTTAATTTGTTAAAGGTTCTAATTATCATGAAGAAGATCTAGAATGATTCTTTTTAAATCATTAGCTAACAATTCCTAAGCTGTAACACTCGATTATCTATCCTACTGGATAACCGAGTGTTACTTTTTTATGGGCTTTTTAGGTAACATAAAAATTTAAATAGACAACCCATCGTTTGTATAATACATACTGTATTTGTTTTTTTATTTATTACAATATACAAAAAGAAAAAGAAGTTTGGAAAGTAACTGTTGGAATGATAATAGCTAGAAAAACTAGTTAGCACTATTCAGTTATGAGAATTATCAGGAGGAATGAAGATGAATTTGCCAAAATACTTTAATATCGACCAACGTATAAAAACAACCGAAGAGGTTAAGAATCAACCGAAAGCTTGGATGATGATTTTAGGAATCATTTTATAGCGACCAATCTGCGAGCTCCTTTAACCTCGGTCAGACCGTTAGTTGGTCACATTAGAGATCAATTACAACTATCGAATGCATTAGCTGGTATGATTACTACACTCCCTCTACTCGCTTTCGCCTTTATTTCACCTTTTGTGCCTAGGTTAGGACGGAAATTTGGTATAGAGTTTATGGTTTTATGTGCAATTATTTTTTTGACTTTTGGTATCCTCATCCGTTCTACATCTGGTACGGCTAATTTATATATTGGAACAGCTATGCTAGGACTCGCTATTTCTGTGTGTAATGTCTTGCTGCCAAGTCTTATTAAACGAGAATTTCCTAGAAAAATTGGGGTAATGACTGGTGTGTATTCTATTTCGATGAATTTGTTTGGAGCTATAGCTTCAGGTATTAGCATCCCTATTATGATGAAATCAGGTTATGGCTGGCAAGGTGCTCTAGGAATTTGGGGAATATTAAGCTTTCTTTCCATCTTCTTTTGGATGCCGCAAATGAAAAAACAGCACCATCTAAAAGCAGCCGACACGTATATCAAACCAACACAGGCTAAAGTCAATTTATGGCGTTCGCCATTAGCCTTGGCAAGTAACTTTATTCATGGGACTCCAATCATTGGTATTCTATGTCCTAATTGCTTGGTTACCTGAAATAGTGATGCAACAAGGAATAAGTTCTGATCAGTCAGGATGGCTGCTTTCCATGATGCAACTGGCTTTGCTTCCTTTTACTTTTATTATCCCTATTGTTGCTGGTCGTATGTCTGATCAACGCTTATTAGTCAGCATAACATCAATTTTACTAATAACAGGTATTTTGGGATTGCTTTATGGCGGTTCGAGTTTAATTATTTTATGGATTGTCTTGATTGGTATTGGAGGAGGATGTGCTTTTGGCCTAGCGATGATGTTTTTCGGCTTACGAACCGAAAATGCACATCAAGCAGCAGAATTATCCGGTATGGCTCAGTCTTTTGGGTACCTGCTTGCTGCAATTGGCCCTATGCTCTTTGGATATCTGCATGATGTAACGAATAGCTGGGATAGTCCGTTATGGCTGTTAGTAGGAGCAGCTCTGTTGCTCTTCGTTTGTGGTCAAGGTGCTGCAAAAAATCGGTTTGTCAGTTCTAGTAACTAGTAAATTAAGACAAAAAGGCCTTCAAGGATATTATTCACACACTATTCTTGAAGGCTTTTTTATTTTGTTCCTATTACCGCAGTAGTTCAGCAAACAGGTTTGCTGAACGCCATTATTTTTTCCAATTCAACGGATCTTTTTTCCATTGTTTTAATAGACTGACCTCTTCTGATTCGATGGTTTTCGTTTCTAATGCAACTTCAATTAAAGTCGTGTAGTTCGTTAATGTTTTTAATGAGATGTCGTGTTGTTTAAAATTTTCTATCCCTTTTGGCAATTCATAAGTGAAGATAGCAGCTACCCCAAGGATCTCTGCCCCCTCTTTGGCTGCTGCTTCACAAGCTTCAATGACACTTCCGCCTGTTGAGATGAGATCTTCGATCACGACCATTTTCTGTCCGGGTATTAACCGGCCTTCAATTTGGTTGCCTTTGCCATGATCTTTTGCTTTGCTGCGGATATAGACCATAGGTAAATCTAATACTTCCGCAACCCACGCCGCATGTGGGATTCCCGCTGTAGCCGTACCGGCGATCACTTCTACATCAGGATAATTTTCTCGAATCAAATCTGCCATATCCTGTGCGATCTTTTTTCGAACCGACGGATACCCCATCGTAATACGATTATCGCAATAAATTGGGCTTTTCATTCCGCTTGCCCAAGTAAAGGGACTAGTTGGGTTTAAACTTACGGCTTTAATATCTAATAAGTGCTTTGCTATTGTTTTTTCGACTGTCATTTTAATATTTATCTCCGTTCCATTGATTTTTGATTAAATGATAAGCTGCTACGGGGTCTTGGGCCAATGTAATGGGACGACCGACCACGATATGGCTGGCCCCTTCTTCATAAGCTGATGTAGGTGTAGCGACCCGTTTCTGATCGCCTTTTTCTTCGCCGCTAGGTCGGATCCCGGGAGTTACACATAAAAAGTCCGAAGCGGTATTCTTTTTGATCAGCCGTGCTTCTAAAGCAGAGCAAACGACCCCATCTAATCCGGCTGTTTGAGTTAATTGAGCGTAATGGATAACACTTTGCAATAAAGGAACTTCGATCAATTGTTCTCTCCGCATAGCTTCGGGCGTAGTCGAAGTCAGCTGAGTAACGGCAATTAAATCCGGCCGCGTACTCCCGGCTGGAGTGCCCGCAAGAATACCATCCATTGCAGCTTCCATCATTTCACTGCCTCCAGCTGCATGTACATTGATCATATCGATATCCAAAGCTGCCAGACCTTTCATGGATCGCTTGACCGTGTTCGGTATATCGTGTAATTTCAAATCTAAAAAAATCTCATGCCCTAGTTCTTTCATATACTTAACGATTTCAGGACCATTTTGATAATAAAGCTCCATCCCTACTTTGACAAATAACGATTCATCTTTAAAATGACTTAAAAACTGTTTTATCTCTTCACTTGTTGAAAAATCTAACGCAATAATGGGTTTAGTATTCACTATTCTGACCTGCCTTTACTTCTTTGATCAAGGATTCGATAGATGCAATTCCTAGTTCATCCATTCGCCCTGGTAAAGCTTCAATCAATTCTTTACAAATCATAGGATTGTTATAATTAGCTGTTCCTATGGCTACTGCGCTAGCACCTGCCATCAGCATTTCAAGAACTTCATCGACTGTCGAAATGCCACCCATCCCGATGACGGGAATCGATACAGCCCGGGAAACCTGGTAAATCATTCGAACGGCAATCGGTTTTATAGCCGAACCGGATAAGCCGCCCGTTTTATTGGCTAAAAAAGGTTGTTTGGTCTCTAAATCAATACTCATGCCTAAAAGTGTATTGATCACACTGATCCCGTCTGCTCCGCCAGCTTCAGCAGCTTTAGCGATCTCAGTAATATCCGTTACGTTAGGTGTTAATTTAACATAAATTGGAACAGTAGCCACTGATTTGACCGCTTTGGTCATCTGATAAACAGCTTCAGGATTTGAACCGAACGTTAATCCTCCATCTGCTACATTTGGACAAGACAGATTGATTTCAAGAGCTTTCACAATTGGCGAGTGACAAAGTTTTTTTGTTACTTCTACATAATCAGAAATCGTTGTTCCAGCTACACTTGCAATAATCGGCGTGTCAAATTTTTCTAGAGCTGGCAATTTTTCATTAACGATCACATCAACACCAGGGTTGCGTAAACCGACGGCATTTAATACTCCATTGTCCAAATGATGGTAACATGGTTCAGCATTGCCGATTCGCGATTCAAGTGTTGTTGATTTGATGATCAGAGCTCCTAAGATACTATAATCGTAGCGATCTGTATAAAGATCGCCAAAACCAAAAGTTCCGCTTGCCGGCATGATAGGATTTTTTAAATCCAGTCCTGGTAATGATACGCTTAATTTATTGATACTAACCGCCTCCTAAAGTTTGCTTTTCTTTTTTACTGCTTTTCATCTATCCTTGTGCCGCTTTTTTATAATCATAAGCGTTTCTTTTTTAGCAATTTCCTGTATAAACGATTTTTCCATCAACGATAGTCATAAATGTCTGTCCTTTTACTTTCCATCCGGTAAAGGGTGTGTTAATTGCTTTTGATTGGTATTCTTCAGCAAGAAGTTCTTTTTCAGTTTGCAGATCAAACAAAGCCAAATCAGCTTTTTGTCCAATTTCCATAGTACCTGCACTCAGACCAAAAACTTTTGCTGGTCGTATCGTCAGCCACTCTACTAGTTGAGCTAATGTAAAGATATTTTTTTCAACAAAGTGCGTATACAATAAAGAGAAAGCTGTTTCGCTGCCGGTTACCCCAAAGGGTGCCTGCATCATACTGCCATTTTTTTCCTCAATTGTATGAGGTGCATGATCAGTTGCAATCATATCAATCGTACCATCTAGCAACCCTTCAATCAGAGCTTCACGGTCTGACGGGCTCCTTAATGGCGGGTTCATTTTATAAAGTGCTGAGTCTTTGGGAATGTCTTGTTCTGTCAATAGCAGATGATGAGGGGTTACTTCTGCTGTTACAGGAATTCCAGCTCGTTTAGCATCACGGATAATCCGAACACTTTCTTTAGTAGAAACATGGCAGACATGATAATGAGCGCCTGTAGCTTCGCTGAGCAATACATCGCGCGCAATCTGACTGGATTCAGTAACACTTAAGATACCGGGCAAATCCAGTTCTTTATTGCGGGTGCCTTCGTGCATCACTCCGCCAAATAATAAAGACTCATCTTCTGTATGTGCAACAATAACGGTTTTATTTTTAGCCGCTTCTTTCATAGCCAAGTACATTGTCCCGGCAGTTTGTACTCCCACTCCGTCATTTGTAAACGCAAAAGCTCCAGCTGAAAGCAATACTTTTTGGTCGGTGAGTGGTTCAGTGCTTAACCCTTTGGTAATCGGCGCATACTGCAAAACCTTTACTACAGCGTCAGTTCTTATTTTTTCTTGTACAGCCCTCAGTTTTTCGACGGTATCTGGTTCAGGTTTCACATTAGGCATTGCACAAATAGTCGTAAACCCGCCGCGAGCAGCCGCCATTGTTCCCGTTTTAATCGTTTCTTTTTCTGAAAAACCCGGTTCTCGTAAATGAACATGTACATCAATCAACCCAGGCGTAAGTAAAGCTCCTTGAGCATCGATGATCTGATTTGCCCGTTTTCCTTGAAAAGACAAGTCAGATCCGACAGCTTCAATGATGCCTTTATTTAGAAATACTTCACTTGCTTCCAGCTGCCCCTGCTGATTGATAATCGTTGTATTTTTAAGCCATAATGACACTGTTATCCCTCATTCCTTCTATTGTTTGGTTAGTCTTTTTGTAAACTGCTTTTTGTACCGGCAGCTTCTTAATGTGCTAAAACAGCTTCTAAAATAGCCATCCTAGCATAGACGCCATTTTGCATTTGAGTCACAATGCGAGAACGCGGGCATTCCATTAATGTACCTTGCAATTCCACATCGTGGTTAACCGGTGCAGGATGCATGATAATCGCATGACCTAGCATGTTACGTTCTCTATCAGCAGTTAATCCGTATTTTTCTAAATACGAAGCTGTAGAGAAATTCCCATACGTTTCGTGGCGTTCATGTTGCACTCTCAGTAGCATCATCACATCAACCATTTTAACTAACTCGTCTAGTGGCCGATATTGTCCATATTGGTCAAAGGATGGGTTATACCATTCTGGAGGACCTGAAAAGTAAATCTCAGCGCCTAGACGTTGCAGCATCTGCATGTTGGATCTTGCAACACGTGAATGAGTTAAATCGCCTACAATGGCTACTTTCAGTCCTTCGAAAGTACCAAACTCTTCATAGATGGTCATCAAGTCTAGTAAACACTGACTTGGATGCTGTCCGGCTCCATCACCGCCATTGATAATAGAGCAAGAAATAGTCGGACTATTGATCAGCTCGGTATAAAAAGATTCAGACCCATGTCGTATGACGGCAACATCGACCCCAATAGCAGCCATTGTTAACACTGTATCGTATAAACTCTCTCCTTTTGTCAGGCTACTCGTCGAAGGTTCAAAATCAATTACGTTCAACCCTAGCTTGTTTTCTGCCATTTCAAAACTTTTATGGGTTCTTGTACTGCTTTCAAAAAAAGATTAACTGCATATTTGGTTCTAGCATATTGAGGAGCTGCACCCCACTTAAGTTCGCCTGCTCGCTTAATCAATGCTGTCACCTCTTCGTTTTCCAATGTCTCAACCGAAACAAAATGATCTAAACGTGTACGCTCTATAGCTTCTTTCATTTTTACTCCTCCTTTTATGTATGAACCCATGGCAAATGCCAAACTTAAAACCCGGCATCCTGATTTCTCAATTACCTAATATATTTTCCTCCAGCTCTTGGATGAGGTGTAATGGCAGGACCTTTTTTGGTAAAAAAAAGAACCCACCGTCTATTGAGACAGTTGGGTTCTATCATTATTCAGACTCCGCGCGAAGGCAACCTTAACACGGCTGAATAGTAGTAGTGACCTTTTGTGTCTCTCTGGACTCAATTAAAGCTTCACAATGATTAATTTAATTTTTGAATCAGTACATGGTCTTCGCCATCCACTTCTTGCATAGCTACTTTGATTTGTTCTTCTAAGGAAGTAGGAATATTTTTTCCAACGAAATCAGCTCGAATTGGCAATTCTCGATGCCCACGGTCAACTAACACAGCTAACGATATTTTACTGGGGCGTCCAATATCCATTAATGCGTCCAAAGCAGCTCGAATCGTCCGTCCGGTAAACAAAACGTCATCAATTAAAATGACTTGTTTGCCTTCAATAGAAAAAGGAATATCCGTTCCTTTTATTTCGGGTTCACGTCCATCACTAGTGTGTACATCATCGCGATAAAGAGAAATATCTAATTTGCCGACCGGAATAGCAACTCCTTCAATCTGCTGCATGCGTGCAGCAATTCGTTCAGCGACATAAATTCCACGGGTCTTGATGCCCACCAGAACTAAATCTTCGATACCTTTATTTCGTTCAATGATCTCGTAAGTAATCCGAGTCAAAGCACGTTTCATAGCAGCTTCATCTACCACTTCTACTTCAGATTTAAATTTCATGTTTGTTCCTCCTTGGATCTAATGACTAATGAATAAGTACTGTACTTCATTAAAACACCCTTTTACCTATTTGGCAAAAGGGCATCATGAGTTCCACTGCAGGCGATAATCTGACAATGGTCCACTCATACGTGTATGCTCCTTTGTAGCCTCACAGGACTGGGATTAAAGGATATCTTTTTCTCTTTGTTAGTAACGACTTTACCGTTCAGTTAAATAAAAGTCAACGGTTTTCTCTTAATTCAGTTAAAGTATTTTCAAAAATTTCCGGTAGCGGAGCTTCAAAAGTTAAAAATTCGCCTGTTGTAGGATGGTTGAAGCCAAGAACGCGTGCATGCAAAAACTGACCATTTCCTGGTAGAGTTTTGCGCGGTCCATAGGTTGGATCACCTGCAAGCGGGTAACCAATATATTTCATGTGCACTCTAATTTGATGGGTTCTTCCAGTTTCCAATTGTAAAGAAACCAGTGTGAAATCGTTAAAGCGTTCTAGCACTTGGAAATGAGTAATAGCTGAACGACCGTCGTCGATAATATCTTGTTTTTTTCGATCATTTTTTGACCGGCCCAATGGAGCATCGATCGTTCCTTTATCATGAGGAATGACTCCATGAACTAAAGCATAGTATTCACGTAAAGAAGTATGGTCTTTTAACTGGGCAGCTAACTTCTCATGGGCACGTTCATTTTTTGCGACCATTAATAATCCGCTGGTATCTTTATCGATACGGTGAACAATACCAGGACGAATGGTTCCGTTGATACCAGATAAATTTTTAGTATGGTACATCAACGCATTGACCAGCGTACCTGTTTGGTGCCCAGCAGATGGATGAACCACCATTCCTTGCGGTTTATTGACGACTAACAAATCGTCATCTTCATAAACAACTTCAATGGGAATGTTTTCTGCCTGTACATCCAAAGGAACTAGCTCAGGCTCCTCAATGTAAATCATATCTCCCGCTTGCACGTGATAGTTGGCTTTGACTTGCTTATCGTTGACTGTTACAGCCCCTTCTTTAATCCATTGTTGGATATGCGAACGAGTGATCGCCGGCAGTAATTCTACAATAACTTTATCTAAACGTCCTTTTTCTTGATTTATTTTAAATTGATAGGTTTGTGACATGTAAAAACTCCTTTTTTATAATAGGCCCTGCCTTTTATTGCTGACTCTTTCTTTTTTTATCTGTTTCATCGAGCACGACATACAACAGCATTAATGCGACGCCAATAAATAATGACATATCGGCTACATTAAAAATAGGAAAATCAATAAATTCTAATCGAATCATATCTACCACATATTCGATTCGGAGACGATCAATAAAATTACCGACTGCTCCTGCCAAAATAAAAGCCAGGGCAATAGACAACAAACGGCTGTTTTTGCCATATTTTTGTAAGTAATAGATGATGACGCCGACTACCACAAGCGTAATCAGATAAAAAAACCACATTTGGCCTTCTAAGATACTCCATGCAGCGCCAGAATTCTGTAGGTACATCCACGATAAGACACCCGGGACCACTTCTACTACATCATGTAAAGGAATATGCGTAACCGTTAAATATTTTGTCCATTGATCAATTCCAATAATAACAGCTGCGAAAATATAATATAAAAACATTTGTAACCCTCTCTTTACCCATAATCTATTGAAACTAGTCTATTTCCATTTTACCTGATATATGAAATAAGAGATAGCTTTTTATTTTAAACCAGCAGGAAAAAAAAGTGCATATTGTAAGACGTTTTTATTGGCTTTTGATTAGAAAAAGAGTAAAATAGTTAAAGGATAAAGAAAGGAGATGTTTAAATGGAACAAGCAACTATTGAAAAAGTTTGGCAAATTAAAGGCCTCTTGTTTAAAAATGAGGATTATCATTTGGCACTAGATTTGGAAGATAGCACACACCGAGTTTTAATGCGGTATATTATTGTTCATCCCGATTCCGTACCCTACCAAAAAGGAATGGAAATAGGTTATGATCAAGAAGATTTTGTCGTCTATACTCACAAAGAAGATGCTAAACAAAGTTTGTATTCTGTTGCCTAGTTAGACTGAGCAATTCGTCCATGAGAGTTGCAGTCTAATTTGTCTTTTTAAAATCCCTCCAGTTACTGGATGAGGATTATTTTTTTTTTTATTATTCCCTCTTGAGAAAAAATAATAGTCCGAAAACAACTGTTATCATTTGGGTAATTGTGTCAGCTTTGTTATACTAATAAAAGTTGCTAGTAAATATAATGTAATGGAAGGAATAAAATTATTTATCAGGAACGATAAAAATAGAATTGACTGAACGATACTTAGAAAAAAAGGAGACTTACATAATGAAAAAAAGAACCAAAACAGTTTATGCATTAGCTGCCGCTTTCTTTTTAACTGGCTGTGCAAATGACGGCATTGCAGATGCTTTGAAAAGTACTGAAGCAATCGAACCTGAAGAAAACACCTTGTTGTCAGAATTAAACAAAGTGACTAAGCAAGAAAAAGCTTTACAGGAAACTTTTGAAAAGACATTGGATGAAAGCGATAGTTTGACTCAATTCTCTGATGGAACTGCTCCTGTTTTTGAAAACGTTAAGAACCGGAAAACAGCAATATCGGCGATAAAAAAAGCCACTGGTGAAATGAAAGAAACACAAAAAAGTTTAGCTGAAAACGATGGCGATAAAGTACCTAAAGAAGAAATTGAGGGCTTATCTGAAGAAATAAAAAAACTTACTGCTTCTCTTGATGACTATTCGAAGCAATATGAAAAAAACTTGAAGGAAGAAGAAACATATTACCAATCATTAGCTGATGAAGAAGCTACTTATAAAACTTTGACAGACGGCATTACTAAATTGAATGAAGAAGATACTAAAACAAAAGAGCTTTTGAACCAACTGAATGAGCAATTTAAAACGCTGAAAAAACAACGTACCGAAGCAGAAGAAAAATTAAACTCATTATCAGAATCAAGTAAATAAGTTAAGGAGTGTAAAATAATGAAAAAAACAGTTTTAAGTTTTACTTTAATGAGTGCTTTATTGTTAAGTGCTTGCCAAACGAATGACCCGGCACAATCTGATGAAAAGTCTTCAGAATCAGCTTTAACTCAATCTTCTGAAGCCGTTTCAGAGTCTGCTAGCACTGAAAGCAGTGAATCGCAAGCTGATTCATCAGAAGCGAAAAAAGATGAAACACAACCTCAAGAATATACATACCGAGTGAATCCAGATACATTCGTTATTGAACCGTTAAATGACGGAGATGATACAAAAGTTGCCTTGTTGACGTTTGATGATGCTCCAGATGAGCACGCGGTTGAAATCGCTACTAAAATGAAGGAAATCAACGCTCCTGCAGTCTTTTTCATCAATGGAATGTATATTGAATCGGATGAAGGAAAAGAAAAATTAAAAGAGATTTACGATATGGGATTCGAAATTGGAAACCATACACAAACTCATGCAGATCTAAGTTCTATCAGCCCGGAAGAACAACGTGAAGAAATTTTGAAAACAAATGAACTGATTTATGAAACGATCGGTGTTAAACCTCGCTTCTTCCGTGCGCCATTCGGAATAAATACAGATACTTCAGCTGAAGTAATAGCAGAAGAAGATATGGTATTTATGAATTGGACTTATGGTTACGACTGGGAACCTGAATACCAAGATGCTGCAGCCTTGACTGATATTATGTTGCATACCGAGTATCTAGGTGATGGAGCTAACTTATTAATGCACGACCGTGCTTGGACAAATGAAGCAGCGGTTGATATTGCAGAAGGATTAAAAGATCAAGGGTATACTCTGATCGATCCTGCTCTAATTGAATCTCCAGAAAGCGAGGGATCAAACGA
The DNA here is from genome assembly GCF_000744825.1 of Carnobacterium mobile DSM 4848. Taxonomy (NCBI): domain Bacteria; kingdom Bacillati; phylum Bacillota; class Bacilli; order Lactobacillales; family Carnobacteriaceae; genus Carnobacterium; species Carnobacterium mobile. Next base: position 471,412 of record NZ_JQMR01000001.1, on the reverse strand, counting down.
ATGACACATACTAAAAAATGGATGGGTACATTTATTTTAAGTGCATCACTCTTCCTAGCTGTTCCTTTTGCTGCACAAGCAGAAGATGAAAAGCAAGCTGAGCCCATCGAAATCAATAGTCAACCTCTTTTAAGTATTCCAAAGAAATTTCCGGCTCAATTTTCATATGACAGCGGCATTGATATCCCCTATCCGGAAAAAGGCGTTAAAGGTATTTATGTTACAGCCTACTCAGCTGGCGGAACACAAAAAATGGCTGAATTATCTGATTTTGTAACAACAAATGGTTTGAATTCAATGGTAATTGATGTTAAAGATGATACTGGGAACATTACAATGGATATCGGTTCAGACAATGAGACGGTGAAGAAAAGCACGCAAGACTTTGTCAGTGATCCTAAGACAATGATGGAAAATTTGGAAAAAAATCAAATTTATCCGATTGGACGGATCGTAGTCTTTAAAGATACTTTATTAGCGGAAGCTAAACCTGAATTGTCATTTAAACGTGCCGATGGCAGCGTTTGGAAAAATGGCAATGGCGATGCTTTTGTTAACCCATTTTCAAAAGATGTGTGGGACTATAACGTTGAAGTAGCTAAACAAGCAGCTAAAATGGGATTCAAAGAAATTCAATTTGACTATGTCCGTTTCCCTGAAGGGTTCGAAACGCAAAGTGATAGCTTAACTTACTCACGCGGCGACTACCAAGATAGTGAAATAGATGAAGTTCAACAACGCGTCTCAGCGGTTACAGATTTTGTTGAATACGCTCGTGAAGAACTACGGCCGTATGGAGTTGAAGTTTCAGTAGATATCTTTGGTTATTCAGCAACCGTACCTGAAGCTCCTGGCATTGGTCAAAATTTCAGTAAAATATCTAATAATGTAGATGTTATTTCTTCAATGATTTATCCAAGCCACTGGGGTTCTTACTTTGGCATTTCGAAGCCTGATTTAGAACCTTACAAATTAGTGACGGAATATATGAAAGTTGAAAATGAACTTTTAGAAGGATTAGAAACTCCGCCTAAATCAAGACCTTGGTTACAAGACTTTACAGCTTCCTATTTGGGTGCTGGCAACTATATCGAATACGGTGCAGCACAAGTAGAAGACCAAATTCGTGCGTTACATGAAGCAGGTGTAGACGAGTTCCTATTATGGGATGCCAATAATACTTATACTCCAGGTGTGAACTACAACTTAAATTAAACAACAAAAAAAGAAAGCAGAATAAAAAACTGCTTTCTTTTTTTGTTGTTTTTTCCCAGTTAAACTCATGGTTTCTTTTATTCGTTCTGCTCTCTTTTATAACCTAAAGTGAAATCACTTCTCCATTCGCTAATAAGCAAAGATAAGTCGCAGTTATTGGTTTGTCCAAGATAGATTCCAAAGCACGTCGATAAAGATTCAATTGGCCTTGATACTTCTCTTTCATCTTCTCACCAGCAGCTGTCCCATAATGCGCTACCTGATCTGTTTTATAATCAAAGAGAATCACTTTTTCACCCATTTCTAAATAACCGTCAATGATTCCGTGGACCAATATTTTATCATCAGCCGCTTGATCTAAGTCAGAAAAAATCTTTTCTGCTTTTAGCAATAATGAAAAAGGTGCTTCTCGTGTAACTTGTTGAGGATGCGATAAGATCAGTCGCCCTAGTTCCGTTTCAAAGAAACGTACGATATTGGTTTTGTCAATTTTGTAGGCTACTTTCTCTTGCAGCATGCCTCGGTCAAGCAAATCCTGAATCAAAGCTTCAATAGATTCTTTAGAGACCGGTTTGGTTAAATCAATCGATTGCATCACAAGATGAGTAGCTGTTCCAATTTCAGCATTTGTAGGAACGGTCACTTCAGCCATAAATTTAGGACGAGCTAGCCGGTCTTCTACATACCGATTTTGATTTCGTGGTTGATTGATATCGATCTTTACCATTTGGCCATCATCGGGTTCTTCAAAGAGACGCTTGATTTCAGAAACTGATTGATAGCTGGTAGTATGTGTCGCTTTTTCAAACCGATAGTCATAATTCATCAACGCTAGTGCCTCATTTAAAGTGGTTTGTGCTTGTTCAGAAAGTTTATTGGCTGCACTGGCAGTATTAAGCTTTTCAATCCATTGTTCATCTATTTCTTGGTCTTCTTGTATCAATTGCTCTTGAATCATGGACTCATTATAAAAATGTACAGAAAACGTTGCAGGGTGTTGACTGATTGTCCGATTGTTTGCAGTAACAGATAGAAAAGGATTTTGGCCATTTGGATGGCGAATCAACGACAAGCCAATCCATTTCATCAGACTGTTTGCTGTAAAACGAATGTCATTTGGTAAAACGGTTGGTTGATGAGCACTGATAATGCCCCATTCTTTCCAAGCAGCTTCTGCATTTTTATAAGAGCCAACTAAAAACAGTTTTTCCTCAGCACGTGTCAAGGCAACGTATAATTTACGCATTTCTTCTGATAATAATTTTGTTTTCTGCTCTACTTTTAAAGCAACTTCCGGCAAAGATTGGTAACGAATCCGCCGTTCTAAATCTTTGATATCCGTTCCGACTCCATATTCCTCGTTAAAAAGATAGCCTTTACGAATATCCTGCAGATTAAAACGTTTCGTTAAATCCAGTACAAAAACAACTGGAAATTCTAGCCCTTTACTTGCGTGAATGGTCATCACCCGAACCGCATCCTCATCCATGGCAAGAGCTGTAGGCTCAGCTAGGTCTTTATCCTTTTCCTGCATCTTCTCGATAAAACGAACAAATTGAAACAATCCTTTAAAACTAGTTTGTTCATAACTTGCAGCCCGTTCATATAAGGCATGTAAGTTAGCTTTCCGTTGCCTTCCTGAACTCATTCCTCCAACATAATCTAAAAAATGTGTATCTTCGTAAATGGACCAAATCAAGCTAACTAAATGATTTCTTCGCGCTTCTTCACGCCATTTGACTAACCGTTCTAGAAAAAGATGCACTTTGTTGTATAAAGCTGTTGTAAAGTGGCTAGCTTTTTCAAAACCGGGATAAGAAGCATGAAATGTCTGCAGTGCTTCGTAATATTCACCCGTTTTTTGGCTGATTCGAATAGAAGCTAATTCATTTTCGTCTAAGCCGACGATTGGCGAACGTAAAACAGCAGCTAAAGGAATATCTTGATAAGGGTTATCGATAATTTTTAGTAAGGACATCATAATAGTGATTTCAGTCGTTTGAAAGTAATTTTGTGTATCGTTTACTTGTAAAGGAATTGAAAGACGCTTGAAAATTTCTAATAAAACTAAATTATTTTTTTTAGTAGGTGTTAATAAGACGATATCTTGATAACAAATAGGCCGATTATGCTGTAGTTTTTTATCATAAATCTGAAACCCTTCTTGAATCAATTGTTGTATTTTTTGTCCGACCATCAAAAGTTCGCCTTCTGTTTTATCGTCTATCCGCATGTTCCAGTCTACTGCATCTTCTTCGTTTTCTTCAACTGTATCTGTTCCTTTTTCATAGATCAAAATCTCTGTTTCGTGTTGATTGGTTTCTGGAAATGCTGTAAATCCTTGAATCAGTTGTGCAGATTCGTCATAGTCCATTTGGCCAACGTCTTTATCCATCAGTTGTTCAAAAATGAGATTAGTAAAATGCAGGATTTCACCGCGGGAACGGAAATTTTCAGCTAAAATAATCCGCTCACCCCCATTTTTCTGTTCATACGCTTCGTATTTAGTTAAAAACAATCCGGGATCTGCCAAACGAAAAGAATAAATGGATTGTTTTACATCCCCTACCATAAATAAATTTCCTTTTTCCGAATCGGCTTGAACAAGCCAGCGTAAAATGTTTTCTTGTAATTGATTAATATCTTGGTACTCATCGACCATGACTTCTTTAAATTTCTCTTTATAGTGATAAGAAGCTTCACTTGGAATCCATTCTGATCCTGTGTAGTGAGCTAATATTTGCAACGTCAAATGTTCTAGATCATTAAAATCCAACAAATTACGTTCGTCTTTTCGTGCTCGATAAGCTTGAGTAAAAAGAGCTGTTACACGTGCCATTTCTTCGACTAAAGGAGCAGCTTTGCCCATAATTTCCACTTGATTTTCTAAAGACGTATTAAAGTAGGAGCCTTGCATTTCACTATAGCGTTTTTTGATCTGATCACGGATCGTTTTCATTTCAGCTCCAGCTTCTTTTATACTGTCATCAGCTGATTTCTTTACAGCTTTCCAACGGTTAAACTCAAAGGACTGAGATAACTGATAAGCTGTTTGATAGTCATCAGCAGCTATTCTATCTTGTAGTTCTTGTAAATGGACTACTTCCGCACCGATGAGTTCTGTTTGCTGCCTCAACTCCTCTGTACCTTCTCCGATTTGTTTAGCTGTGATGCCAAGTTCAATCAAACTGACTAAAATATCTAAAATCTGCGGCTTTACTAACTTTTGAAATAACGTCCCTGCTGTAAAATTTTCTGTATCCGTCGTATACAGTTCTGAAAGGTGTTCCAGCCAATAATCAGGGTCGGGATTGGCTCTTGAAAATTCATACAAGGAAAAGATCAGTTCTGTTAAACCGCTGTCACTGCGATCATTTGAATAAGAACTGGCTAAGTTTTTAAACGCACTCATTTCTTCTCCATAAAGTTCTTCTCTAACTTCTTCCCAAACATCTTCTTTTAGTAAGAGGATTTCCGTTTCATCTGTTAATAAGCGAAAAACTGGATCTAGATCAATCAAGTAATAATACCGACGAATAACTTGCAAGCAAAAAGCATGCAGTGTACTAATAGAAGCTTGTGTTAAGAGAGACAATTGGCGTATTAAGTGTCGTTTTTTATCCGGCTCGCTTTCACTTGTAATGGCTTGTTGAATAGCGACTTGAATACGTTCTTTCATTTCCTTAGCGGCAGCTTCCGTATACGTCACAATTAGCAATTCATCGATATTGGTACCCGATTTAACTTTTTCAATAACACGTTGCACTAAAACAGTGGTTTTACCAGATCCTGCAGAGGCAGAGACCAAAATATTATGACCTGCTTGATAGACAGCTTCCCATTGACTATCAGTAAAACGGCTATTTTGAGGTTTAATTGGAATCACAGTCATTCCTCCTCTTCTTCTTTTATTTTTTTAAGAATTTCTTCACGTGATAATTTTTCCATCCTGCGGTAATTATTTTCAGGGAGCATGGCATCAAATTGTGATACAGCACGTAATTCTCCATTGACTGAAGAAATGAACTGTCTTTTTTCATAAAAAGGATTAAGAGTTGTCACACCATCCATAATTTGATTGCCGGCATCTAAAATCAACTTTTGATTGTGTTTTCTTAGTGCCTCCATCTCTTCAAGTGTTACAAATTTGTTCGATTTTAAAGTTTCATTTTTAAGTTGATTGAAAGGATAGACCAAAGAAGCTGTCGAAGGCTCAATTGTAGGATCGAGTGCCATCAATAAGTCTTCTTCTTCCAGCAGAAGACCATCTAATCTAAATTGTTTTAATAGTTCATTTGTATAGGTGTCGCCATCTATGATTTTATCTCCTTTAATAAAAGGATTTTGAACATGCAAGTAAAAAGCTCCGGCAGGTTTAGCTTTATACCCAATCAATTGCGGAGCATTTGCAAGTGCGGTATCTAAATACGTGATCATTTGCATAGCTAATCCGTAATAAGCATCTTGATAACTAAAGGCATGAGCACTTGATTTGTAATCTACAATACTTAAATAATGTTGTTGTCCGACTTCAAGCGCATCCACACGATCGATTTTCCCGCGGATAAATAAGTTTCCGCCATTTTTTAAAGGAAAAGCTAACCCTTCTATTCCTTTTTGATTAGCCAACTGTCCAAAAAGAACTTCTGTCTGCACGTTTTTCATATTTGTTCTTCTGCTTTGTTTACCAAGTGCCCAAGCGATCCGTTTGACTGTTTTACCTAATTGTTCACGAATAAATTTCATGCGATTAGAAGCAGATAAAATCGAGAACCTGGCTTTACCATAAAGAGCTGTTAATACTTCATCGGTAATCCCATTGATCGTTTCTTGATCTATTTCATGAAAACTCACATTACGGCTTAAAAGTGATTTAAACAATTGGTCTAATGCGTCATGGAAAAACTCTCCGGTTCCGGCTGGAGATAATCCAAAAACGTTTCGTTCTTTTAAGCGGAGACCATATTGTAAGAAATGTGCATAGTGGTCTGCATAAAAGGTTTCGAGACGAGAAACAGACAAATATAAATCTTTGCCATACAGAGCAGTAGCAATCTCTTTCTTTAAAGGGTGCGGAATATTCTTTTTCACTAAACTGACCAGTAAATGATTAAAGGTGGCAGAAATAGTTTTATGGCGTTTAAAGTAACGGTAGATACCGATCCAAAAAGGGTCTAGTTGTCCTTTTTGATCTTGTTCTTTCCGTAAAACTAATAATAATTGGCTCATAGTACTCCGGCGTGTCCCAATAAAATCTAATAATTCAGCAGAAGTAGGGTTTTCCAATGAGGTAACCTCACCAGCTTTAAACTGAATCGGCAAGTGAAATCCCTCAACAATTCTTGATACGTATGGAGATAATTTAGGCGCGTCTTTAGAGTCATCGCTAACAGGATACGTAAAAACCAATTTTTTTGAAGAAGCTAAAAAAGCTTCATAAGCAATAAAAGGTTCTGTAGCCATCAATGATTCTGCAGATGGTCTCAAATATTTTGATGGATCTAAAAAGCTTGCAACTAACTCTCTATCTTCTTCAGTTAAGATACTTTTATTCTCACTTCTTGCTGGCAAATGAGCATCGGTCATTCCTAATAAAAAAGTCACTTTAGCAGTTCCGATACGGGTTCCTTCCAGACCTGAATAAACAACTTGGTCAATGCTTGGCGGAACAATACTATAAGAAGCCGTTTCAAAACCAGCAGCCAGAATCGTTTGAAAGCTTTCTAAATCAAAACTTTCTTCGCCTAATACTTCCACATATTCATCTAGCAGCCCCAAAAAAGCCTGCCATGTCTGTTCTTGTTTTTTAGCTGTTTCTAAGTCGTTTTTTTCTATCGCTTGATCTCGCCAGAAAACCAATTGACGATCGACTCCAATTTTTTCTAAAAATAAGTAGACAATTTTAGCAGCCTCTTTCCCCGTTTCTGCTTGGTCGAGTTGCTTAAAGAAAGGCAGCAACGTGTCTTTTAAAATAAAGCGGATTTCATTAGCGATTTGTTCAATGCGCTGATCGGTGTCTGATTGGAAGTTGGTATCTTCGTAATAAAACCGAGTATAATGCCACGGCTCTTTCATCGTCCATTGGTATCCTTCATACCCGTAAGCTAACACTACATTTTCTGTTACATCAATATGCTCTCTGAAAGCATTAACTTGTTGCTGCATGATACGGACACGGACATCGCGTTCAGCTGGTAAGTTTATATCAGTTTGAGGAATAAACAACTCTGTACGCAAAAAACGCATGACATCAGCATAACGCCAATTTTTACGTTTGATCATCAGTAAAGCATCTAAAAATTCAACTAATGGGTGTTGGTTCATCACGTCTGCACTGTCAATAAACGTTTCAATGCCATTTTCATTAAAAACCGGGTCTAAAATGGTTAAATAATCATCTATATTCCGCGTTAAAACCAAAATATCTTGATAACGATATTGTCCGCTTTTGACCAGTTTACGAATTTCCTTGGCCACATGGGCAACTTCTGCTTGTTTATTTTCTCCTGCCCACACTTCAATGCAGTTTTCCATTGTCGTTTGCTGCTGAGACGGAGGATAATTTATTGGTGAAAGTTTATTGGTTTCTACCCAGAAATCTTCTAACTGATTCAATTCCTCACAATAAGCTGCATCCAATTGGTGAATCACTCGATCAGGAGCTACTGGGATATTCTCTGAACGAGCGCTTTGATACAATTGGTAATATGTTTCACCCGCTGCTTGAAATAATTCATGCAATTCCGGTTTTTCTGTCGGGTAACCTTTATCTAATGTTAATGCCACAGTGACTTGCTTAGCGGATTTCATTAACGCCACAACTAATGCTTGTTCTTGAGCAGTAAACCGAAAAAAGCTTTCAATGTAAATTGTTGTATCAGATAAATCCATTTCATTTATTTTTTCAGTCAATGCTGTTAATATATCTTCAGTTTCAATGTACTTTCCTGCTAAAGCTTGATCAAATGCTTGATAAAGTAATGAGATGTCTTTCAATTTCAATTGAAAATCTGCTTCTTGAGGAGTTGAGCCTAATTGCATAATCAAATAAGCCAAATCATCTTGAGTAATACGACCCGTTCTTAATTCAGTAAATAAGTCGGTCAATTGCTCAACAAATCCTGCTTTACGAACTTCTCCTCGATAAATAGTCAATTGTTCTTCATATTGGATCAATAATTTTCTTACCAACATAGATAAACCAGAAGCGGATAGTTGCGGTTTAACGAATAGATCTGTATCTTGCAGCCAAAACCATGCTAGGCGGCTAAAACTAAAGACTTGCAGATTCATCATGCCCATTAAAGGTTTTTCATTAAAAGGCGGGATTTCCCCAAGACGTTTCAAAACGGTCATTTCTGCTTCAAATTTAATATGATCTGGAACTAAATAAAAGACTTTTGCTTGCTTATTGTTAGTTAAGTTTTCCGCAATTTCATCTAACATGGCGCCTCTTTTGTCTCGATTGATCCGGCCTAAAATAAATTGTAATCCCATCGGTCCTTCACCTCTTTTGTTTGTTCTTCGCTTCTTTATTTTAACATATCCATAAAAAAACTGGCTCTCTTTTAAATGATCTGCTAAAAAAAGTACTATCCATTATTTTATATATCATAAAAGACGAAATAGACTCATTATAGCTAAAGTCTGTTTCGTCTTTTATCGATGATTAGGAAAAATAAATGAATAAACCAACCACTAGTGCTGTTCCTAAACTGTAGCTGAGTTTAAAGCGCAGTTTACTCGTTTTATGATGGAATAGCTGCATTCCCAGTAAACCGCCTAAACCTCCGCCAATTATACCGAACAGCAGTAATGTTTTCTCTGGAATCCTCCACTGATGGTTTTGAGCTTTTTTTTTATCTATTCCCATTAAAACAAAGAGCCAACCGTTTAAGATAACGACATAACTAAAGAGATAGAGCATGTTAATCTTTTTCTCCAGCATTTAAGCGAATGATTTCAACGATGACATCGGTAGCTTTTTGCATACTTTCAACAGCAACAAATTCATAACGACCGTGGAAATTTTCACCGCCAGCAAAAATATTAGGAGTCGGTAATCCCATAAATGAAATTTTCGAACCATCTGTACCGCCTCGGATAGGTTCAATGATAGGCTCAATAGACAAGTTTTTCATAGCTTGTTCCGCAAGATCGATCACCGTCATATCTTTTTCGATGATTTCTCCCATATTGTAGTAAGAATCGTTGAGATCAACTGTTACACGCTCAGTACCATAATCAGCATTTAATTTTTCAGCTATTCCTAACATAAAAGCCTTACGGTCTTCAAATTTAGTGCGGTCATGATCACGAATAATATATTCCATACGTGCTTCTTCAACTTCACCTGATAATCCAAGCAAATGGTAAAATCCTTCTCTGCCGGCTGTTTTTTCAGGAACTTCATCTTGCGGCAAGGCAGCATCAAAAGCTAGCGCAATCTTTAATGCATTGACCATTGTATTTTTAGCTGTGCCAGGATGAACATTTTTTCCTTGGATGTTCACAATCGCAGCAGCTGCATTAAAACTTTCGTATTCTAATTCTCCGACCGGCCCCCCATCCATCGTATAGGCAAAGTCCGCATTAAAACCTGCAACATCAAATCGGTCTGCTCCTATTCCGATTTCTTCATCTGGTCCAAATGCAACCCGTACTGTTCCATGCTTAATTGTTGAATCAGCAAGTAAAATTTCCATTGCCGTCATGATTTCTGCTATTCCTGCTTTATCATCAGCACCTAACAAAGTAGTCCCGTCAGTTGTAATGAGGGTTTGACCTAGATAGTTTTTCAAATTCGGAAAATCTTCTGGGGATAAAACAACATTTTGCTCTTTGTTTAATAAAATCGCTTGTCCATTATAATTTTCATGGAACTGAGGATTGACATGTTCAGCATTAAAATCAGCCGTATCCATATGTGCAATAAACCCGATTGTAGGTACTTCTTGAGTTGTGTTGCTTGGTAAAGTAGCCGTTACATAGCCGTTATCGGTATTGTACGCAACATCACTTAATCCTAATTCCGTCAATTCCGCCATTAAAGTCTTAGCGAAAGCAACTTGTGATTGAGTTGACGGAATAGTCGTACTGCTTTCATCAGAACGTGTTTCTGTTTGGACATAACGAACAAATCGTGGGACTAAATTTTTATACATAGTAAAACTCCTTTTCTATTTTGTTAATTTAAACACCAGAATGTTTTTTTATAAAAGCTAAATAAAAAAATAGCTCATTAAATAAATTGATAAGGATCTGTATTGATCGCTGACTGAATGATCGTTACATCCCAATTCATTTCTTGACTCCATTTGGTAAAAAGTCCAGCCAATTCTTTTTTGCAGATGCTCTCAATATGATGGCCTGGATCAATAACCGTTAAGTTTTCAGCCAACATGTCATGGGCCACATGGTAGTAAACATCTCCGGTAATATAGACTTCTGCTCCTTTTTCTAGTGCAGCCGGGTAATACTTTCCAGCATCGCCTCCGCAAATTGCCACACGTTGAATCAGCTGATTGTTGTCTTTAGAAAGATAGCGTAAGCCAGAAACACCAAAAATTGTTTTGACTTTTTCAGCAAAATCTAAAACAGAAAGAGGTTCAGTTAAGTCGCCGACTCGTCCTAGACCATATTCATCAATATAATTTTCAATCGTATAAATATCATAAACCGGTTCTTCATAAGGATGAGCCGTAAATAAAGCATGCTCTATCTCAGCAGTTAATCGTTTAGGGAAAATTACTTCTATCCGGGCTTCTGCTACGTTCTCTGACTGATTTAATTGGCCGATAGCAGGATCAGCTTGGTTTACTGGAGTAAAACGTCCTGTTCCTTCAACTGTGTAAGAACAATCTTGGTAATTGGGTCCTATTTTTCCAGCTCCAGCTTTTGTTAAAGCGGCAATCATAGCTTCTTGGTCCGATAAAGGAACAAAAACAACTAGTTTCTTATAGCTTTCTTTTTTAGTAACCGCCATGATTTCAGTATTATTTAACCCGATAGCCTTTGCTAACCAGGCGTTCATTCCGTTTGTTGCTACGTCTAAATTAGTATGAGCCGCATAAACCGCAATGTCATTTTTTAATAAATCAGCATACATTTTATTTTGCGGATCGTCTGTTACGAGGTTCTTGGCTGGTCTAAAAATAGGCGGGTGATGAGCAAATATCAAATCTGCTTGTTGCTCAATGGCTTCTTGCACTACTTCAGGCCGAACGTCTAACGTAACTAATACTTTTTTAATCGGTTTATTTAAAGTACCGACTGCTAAACCGACAGGATCGCCTGGTTCTGCTAAAGTCTTTGGTGCAAAAGCTTCAAATTTACGAATTAAGTCATTTCCAAGAATACGAATCATTTTAGCAACTCCTCAATTTTTTCGATTTTAGATTTAAAATCCTTTATTTTTTCTGTTTGATCGGTAGCTGATTTTGTTAAATCTGCTGCAATTTGTTTGTCTTTTTTTAATTCATTTTGCCATTTCTTTACAAAAAGAGGAGACCGTTCTTGTTTAAGATGAAAACCAAAAACCAAGTCAGTTTCACTAGCTGTTACTTGCTGGTCAATTGATTTTTCTGCAACAATAATTTCATATAATTTTTTGTTTTCCTCTATTAGTTCTTCTGCCACAATTTGGTACTGGTGTTTGACCAGCCAAGTTCTTAGTTGGTATTCATCTTTATTGGGTTGTAAAACCAGCCGCTCTTTTCCGGTTAGTTTTCCCGCTTGATAGCCCTCGTCTAAAATAGCAGCAATCAAAGTTCCTCCCATTCCGCAAATGGTGATCGCAGATAATTGATCTGAAACAGGATCAATCACTTCCAATCCGTCTCCCAAACGAACGCTGATTTTATCTTGAAGGCCTAATCGCCTTACTTGTTTAACAGCAATTTCAAAAGGTCCTTTAATCACTTCTCCTGCAACCGCAGATTCAATTCTGCCTTCAGCTGCTAAAGCACAAGGTAAGTAGGCATGATCTGATCCAATATCTGCCAAGCGCGAACCAGGTAAAACATAACTGGCTGCTCTTTCTAATCGCAAAGACAACTGCTTTGTATTCATTGAACTCTTGTCACTTCTTTCATTATAAATTTAAAGGAACGGATTTAATCTTTAAAGAAACTCTCATCTAACAAGTAGCCTTCTGCAGCTTCTTTTGTTTTAAAAACACCTTCGATTTGGCCATTCGGTAAATTAATGGACCACATAGGATTATCGTATACCAAACGCAATACATCGCCTCTTTGATCAAACCACAATTCTGAATAGCCTTCTTCATAGCCATCTGCTGTTTTTTTCAAAAAAGCAAGTGCTTTATCTACTAGCTCGTGAATCGTTTTTTTATCTGCGTCACGAATGGATAGGTAACCTTTATTGGTTTCTTCTTTAGGCAAATAGCCAGCATAAACAAAAGCATTGCCATTTGGATGCAGAAAACGAATAACGATTGTTTTAGCTACTGCACTGTCTTCAAAATGGTAGTTGATTCTATCTAATGAAACAGGCACTGCAGTCAATTCAGTATATTCGTCAAATAGTGCTTTTTTTTCTTCAAACGATAACATATTATCTCATCCCTTCAAACTTTCATACTCTTTCATTATAGCAGTTTTTTTAGTGGTGTGCTTTATTAAGTTCCAACAAAAAAAGAGCCAAGCAAATGTGAATCCATTTGCTTGGCTCTAAAGAGTGACTTACTCTAAAAAGTCTTTTAATTGTTTTGAACGACTTGGATGACGCAATTTCCGTAAAGCTTTTGCTTCAATTTGTCGAATCCGTTCACGTGTTACACCGAATACTTTTCCAACTTCTTCTAATGTTCTCGTACGTCCATCATCTAGACCAAAACGTAACCGCAAAACATTTTCTTCTCTGTCCGTTAGGGTATCCAAGACATCTTCTAATTGTTCTTTTAATAATTCATAAGCTGCATTATCTGCAGGACTGGTTGCATCGTGGTCTTCAATAAAGTCTCCTAAATGAGAATCATCTTCTTCTCCAATAGGTGTTTCTAAAGAGACAGGTTCTTGAGCGATTTTTAGAATTTCGCGTACTTTTTCTGTTGGCAAATCCATTTCTGCTCCAATTTCTTCAGGAGTTGGTTCTCTGCCTAAATCTTGCAACAATTGACGTTGGATCCGAATTAGTTTATTGATGGTTTCAACCATATGCACTGGGATACGAATAGTACGTGCTTGGTCTGCAATTGCCCGCGTAATCGCTTGACGAATCCACCAAGTAGCATAAGTTGAGAATTTAAACCCTTTAGTGTAGTCGAATTTTTCAACTGCTTTCATTAACCCCATGTTTCCTTCTTGGATCAAATCTAAAAATTGCATTCCGCGTCCGACATAACGTTTTGCGATGCTGACTACTAACCGTAAGTTGGCTTCTGCTAAACGTTGTTTTGCTTCCTGATCGCCTGCTTCTATTTTTTTAGCTAACATGACTTCTTCAGCAGCAGTTAATAAGTTTACACGGCCGATTTCTTTTAGGTACATGCGAACCGGGTCATTGATTTTAACTCCGGGAGGAGCAGTCAAGTCTTCTGGCTTTTCAGCTTCTTCTTCACGCTCTTTAGCTAACATTTGGCGAACAGTTGGACCGCCGTCATCTCCTACGACTCCAATTCCTGCATCTTCTACTTCTTGGATTAAAGCATCCATTTTGTCTGCATCTAATGTGTAGGGTGTAGCTATTTTATTGGTTAATTCATCATAATGAATCGTACCCTTTTCTTTGTACTCTTTAATCAATGCCTTTATTGCATCTTTATAAGATAATGTTACTACTTTTTTTTCTTCAGCCATAAAAAAATGCCTCCCTTTTCGCTCTTACAGTGTTCCTTCAATCATCCATTTTTTAACAAACGCGATAAATTGACTATTTCAATCATAAGTGTCCGCAAGTGAGCCTGATCGCCTCTTTTGGATGCTTCTGATAGTGCCTCTTGTGTTTCTTTTAATCGGGATTGTAATCGTGATTTTCTTGAAATCACATCAATATAATCTTCTATTTCTTGTGCGGTTATTTCATCGCTAAGAGATTGAAGTTCGATTTCAACTAATTTGTTCTTTAAATGCGTTTCTTTCACAAAATCAATGAAAGCTCCAGTAGTTGCTTGACTTTCTGAATGTTCCAAAAAGCTTTCATATAAAAGGTACAACATTTGATAATCATCATGAACAAAGCTAAATTCATCGGCTAAGCTTTTGATTTGTATCCAGACTTCTTCAAAATGAAACAAGCGATTTAATAATAATTGTTCTGCTCGTTCAATCGAATCTAATTTCTTTCTTTGTTGCTCTACATGTGAAAAAGCTGTGGAACGTACTTCTGGGTTTGGTGGTTGAGGTTTATTTTTTTTAGAACGTTTTTTTCGTTCTTCATAAAATTGTTGTTGAAATTGTTCTTTTAATGTATCTATTGAAAAATCAAATTCATCGGCTAGTTGTTTAAAATACATTTCCCGTTCTACGGCAGACGTAATCGTGAGCATCTCCGTTACGACCTTTTCAATATAACTTAAACGCTGACTTTCATTGTTTAAATTCAAGTTTCGACGATAATACCTCATTTTAAACCCAAATAAAGTATCCCGACCATGTGTCAAGAATTCTTTAAAACTTGCTGGCCCATTTTTTTTGATGAACTCATCAGGGTCCAAGCCTTCTGAGAAAGTCAGGACTTCAAGATCAAAGTCAGTTTGTTCAACAAGAAGATCGGTTGCACGCTTTGTTGCCTCAATCCCTGCATCGTCTCCATCATAAGCAACCAAAACATGGTCGGTTACACGGTCGAGCATATGAATCTGCTCATTTGTTAAGCTGGTTCCCATTGAAGCTACTCCATTTTGGATTCCTGCTTGCCAGCTTGCAATCACATCCATAAATCCTTCAAATAAAACAACTTCTTTTTCTCTTCGAATCGCTGCTCGTGCTTTATCGTAATTAAACAACACGTTTCGTTTATTGAAGAGAAGCGTTTCTGGACTGTTCAAGTACTTAGGGCTGTTTTCATGATCGTCTTTTTTTAACATACGACCAGAAAAAGCGACGACCTTTCCTTGTTGGTTGCGAATTGGAAAAATGATTCGATTATAAAAACGATCTAACAACGTACCATTTTCTCTTTCAACGAATAAGCCCGATTCTTTTAAAAGATCTTCCTGATACTCTTTTTCAACTAAATATTGGTATAGTAAAGTCCGTTCTTGCGGAGCAAATCCAATCCCAAATGTTTCAATTACTTCGCGGGTCAATCCTCGAGTAGTTAAATAAGACAAAGCTTCTTCTCCAACTGTCGTATTCAGTAAAATGTGATGGAAAAGCTCAAGGCTTTCTTCATGCAGTTTAAATAAAACTTCTTTTTTTGAATCAGGTGCTTGAGAATGTCTTTTTTGATCATTTACTACTGCTTCATCTAACTCGATCTGTTCTATTTCAGCGGTTTTAATAACTGCTTCTGGAAAGGTTAATCCATCGACTTCCATTAAAAAGGTAAAAACGTTCCCGCCTCGACCACAACTAAAACAATGAAAAATTTGTTTTTCTTCAGTTACAGAAAAAGATGGGGTTTTCTCATCATGAAAAGGACAAAAACCGAAAAAGTTTTTTCCTTTCTTTTTCAGCTGGACATATTGACTGACAACATCCGTAATGTTTGTTTCTTGTCTGATTTTATTGACGGTTTCTTCCGGAATTCTTATTGCCAAGTCGTTCACCTCTTTAGTCAAATAAAAATTCTCTCTACTATAGGCACAAGTCATGAAGAGTCGCACTCAATAAAGAAGTGCGACTCAATTTTACGTTGTCTATAGACAGAACTATTCAAATTGTATTATAGCATAGAAAATAAGGGTAAACAACTAATTGGATTTAGTCTTACCCTTTTATTTTTAATAAAGTTGCAGCAAAACTTGTTCGAGCGTTCAATGCTTTCCAAATGATATGAGCGATACCAAAGTCGATCATACTATGCACAACAGTTCCTATTCCCACCATTAAGAAAACCGATTGTAAAAATCCTTGGTTATAGTAAGATGCAGACATGTTTCCGCCAAAATAAAAAAGTGAAACAACTGCCACTTCAGCTACCGCATGAATTAAACCTAATGCGAATGAAAAAAGTTGTGTTTTAAAAGAAGAATCCATTAGGCCGGGAGTTCTCTTTAACCAATAAGCACCTAAGCCTGCAAATAAAACATGAGTCAATGCTCTCAAAGTGATGATCAATGGAAAACCACTGATCAAAAAACCAACAGCTGTTCCTAAAGAAACAGAGATTGCTATTACAGGTGAAATAAATAAAGCGATAAAAATAGCTACATGGCTGCCTAAAGTAAATGAAGCCGGCTCTAAAATAATTTTAACGGGTGAAATAATCGGAATGAGGATACCGATTGCCACAAGTAAGGCAGAAATAGTCAGTTTGTGAACGCGTTTTGTTTGCATAGTTACATCTCCAATAATTTTATAGTTCCAAGGTGTATTGACACCTGTCAACCTATATTATACTTGTTTGAAAAGAGGTGTCAAGACAGTTATTTATCATGATACAATAACCCCAACTTGGATAAAGATTGGAAGATGCGGTCAAATGTTTGCTTATCTTTGCAGGCAACGGTATGCAAGTGAACGCCTTGTGTTAGTTCTGATAATAAATTAGCTTGTGTATGCTTTATTTTTTCAAGAAATTGATCGGCATCATGACGAGACGCGATATTCAGTTGTCCCGATAATTCTCCATAGATGGGGTGCTCTACAATCACGTCAATCACTTCTCCCCCATTGTCAACGATGGCATATAACTCTTTTCGCGTTTCCTCAGCGGTATGTCCACTCGCCAGCTTACCTGTATAACGGTCCTCAGCGAAGACACCACCATGTAATACATATCCCTTAGGAGTTGCTGTTATATTTATCCCGGTAGCCCGAATCAAGGCTATATCCCCTACAATGATTTGTCGACTAACCTGGAAAGACTTTGCTAACGCAGTAGCACTGACAGGGGCTGTTGCTTTTTTTAAAATGGACATAATCTGTTCTCTTCTTACTGACGGTTCCATGTTTTCATTCCTTTCTTTGTGCGATAGCAGATTAGTAAAAGCTAGTTTGGACATAGCAAAAAATCAACGTACTCCAATAGGAGATGTTGATTTTTTGTCTAATGTTCTGCTCTGCTGTTTATTCTATTGGATAAAGATACTGTTTTTTATTTAGGTGCTTCTTTCTTTTTCTTAGGCTTGATTGTTTTATGTTTATTTAAAAAAATACGAATAAAAAAACTATAAAAACTTAGTAACATCAATCCATAAATAAATGTACCAATTACTACAATATAGTTATTCATCAAAAAACCTCCAGTTCGCCATTAAAAAGAAAAGAAACTTCCTCTATTACTAATATAGGGTGATTATACCTAATTTATTTGTTTAACACTAGCTTTTTTTATAAATCGCCTTCACATCTTACTAAACGGCTTTTAATTTGAAAACTGAGCATCATACAAACGACGGTAAGCTCCGTTCAAAGCCATCAATTCGTCGTGATTCCCTTCTTCAGCAATACCTGTTTCATCTACCACGATAATTCGTGTGGCGTGTTTAATGGTAGCTAAACGATGAGCGATGATCAGAGTCGTTCTTCCTGTAGCCAATGAATTTAACGATTCTTGGATAACTTGCTCCGTAGCCGTATCTAAAGCTGATGTTGCTTCGTCCAAAATCAAAATAGGTGGATTTTTTAAAAACATACGGGCAATAGATAAGCGTTGTTTTTGACCGCCAGATAGTTTGACTCCGCGTTCTCCTATAATGGTGTCCAACCCTTCCGGCATGTCTGCAACAACTTTTTCCAAGTGTGCTAACTGTACAGCACGTGCAATTTCTTCTTCACTTGCATTAAGGTTGCCATATAGAATGTTTTCGCGAAGACTCCCAGGAAATAAAAAGACATCTTGTTGAACAATACCAATCTGGGTCCTTAATGAATCTAAAGTGACATCTTGAATATTCGTGCCATCAATCTTGATTTCACCTGCATTTATTTCATAAAAGCGAGGCAATAAATTGCAAATAGTGGTTTTACCTGCTCCACTAGGTCCAACAAAAGCAATTGTTTCTCCAGCAGATACCGAAAGATTAATATTATTTAATATTTTTTTAGACTGATCATACCAAAAAGAAACCTGTTTGTATTCAATATTTCCTTTTACAGAAGACAACTCTTTAGCACCTGGCTTGTTTTGTATAGCCGGTTTTTTGTGTAGTTCTTCTCGAAAACGATTAAAACCAGCAATACCTTTAGGATAACTTTCAATCATCGTATTCACTTTTTCGATTGGACGTACAAAAATATTCGCTAATAGAATAAAGCTGACGAATTCGCCATAACTAATCTCATTGCGAATCGTGTAAAATGCTCCAAAAAACAAAGCAAACAAATTAATTAAACGAATAAGAAAATAGTTATACGAAGAACTGATTCCCATCATTTTATAAAATAGAATTTTTGATTTACGGTAAGCTTGATTGAGTCCTTCAAAGCGAGTTGCTTCATACTCTTCATTAGCAAAAGCTTGTACTTCCCGAATGCCACTGACTGAAGCTTCAATACCGGCATTAAATTCTCCTAAATTGCGGTAAATTTCTGTATTGACAACCGTCATTTTTTTATTGAAGAACACTAAAGCAATCGTAATAAATGGAATCAAGATAAAAGTTGCAATAGCTAATTTAACGTGAATCGTTAACATTAAAATAAAAGCTCCAAACAAGGTGATCAAGGTAATAAAAACATCTTCTGGGCCATGATGAGCAACTTCTGAAATTTCAAATAAATCAGTCGTCAACCGAGCCATTAGTTTCCCTGTCTTTTTATTATCAAAATAACTAAATGGTTGTGTTTGAAGATGAGCATATAGTTCTCGGCGCATATCCGTTTCGATATTTACTCCAAGTTTGTGTCCAAAATAGACAACGATGTATTGCAGAACAGTGTTAACGATATATAAAAATAAGAGCGAAAGAGAAGCAGTAACAATCAGAGTCCAGTTTTCGGACGGCAATAAATCGTCTATTACTTGATTGACAACGATTGGAAAGGCCAGCTCCAGTACTGCTGCCAAAATAGCACATAAAAAATCAAGTAAAAATAATTTTTTATATGGACGATAATAACTAAAAAAACTTTTTAACATAAAATCCCCCTTTGTATCCTGTTATTTATTATAAGCAACCTGTCAGGCAAATGAAAGGTCAAATCTTTTATTTGTCTGTCTAAGTTCCTTAGTAGGAAAATTTTCATTTAGTCAATCGCTTTTGCTTCTGAAACCCCTTTTGAAGCAAGAAACTCGAGTAAGACTGTTACTTGATTGTTTTCCTTATCTTTTGCTGAGTACAATAAAGTAACGTTCCCTCTTTTTAGGTGAGTTTTGATCAAATCAACGAATGCATCACTTTTTTCACTCTCGTGCAATTCTGTTAAATAATCTTTTCTAAACTGTTCAAATTTTTCTGGATCATGATTAAATTTTTTGCGTATTTCTGTAGAAGGCGCAATTTCTTTTTCCCACTCATCTAATGCAGCTCTTTCTTTGGATATTCCTCTTGGCCAGATGCGATCAACTAAAATACGGTAATGATCTGCTTTTTCTGCTTCTTCATAAATGCGTTTCATTTTCAACATAACCTTTTCCTCCTAATCTATTTATTCGGTATAAATAAAAGTTCCACCAAAGAAAGAATATCCTTAGTGGAACAAAAAGTAAAAAAATTCGTTTTATTTAACGATTAACTCGTCAACACTTGCAAAAGAAAGAGTCAATTGAGCAATTTTCTTTAATAAAGCTAAGCGATTGTTTCGGATCGCTTCATTATCTGCCATTACCATATTTTCATCAAAAAAGGCATCAATGACAGGCTGCAGACTCTTTAAAGCTTGGTATTTTTCTTCACTGTCTAATTGATAAAAACGGTCTTCTATTTTTTCAATATGAGCAGCTAATTGCTTTTCAGAAAGCGTCTCAAACAATGATTCATCTACTACAGGTGAAAAATCTGTTAACAACTCTTTATTTTTTTTAGCTAAATTCAAGACTCTGGTCAATGCTTCGATCGTTGGTTTAAATGTATTGTCTTGAAGGTGTTTTTCTAAAATGCGGCTTGCTTTGACGATTTCAATCAAATCTTCTTGGTTTGAATGTAGTGCTGCATCAATTACATCGTATCGAATGTCTTCATTCCGTAATAACTGATGAAGCCGAGCTTTTACAAAATCAATTACTTCTTTACTGCTTTGTTCATAGCCTCGCACCAAATTTTTAGGACTCGTTAACAAACTTTGAAGCAATTCTTTTCTTAATGTACCGAAAGGGAAAAACCAATTTTGTTTCTCTATAATTCGAACGATTCCAAAAGTTTGCCGTCTCAAAGCGTAAGGGTCATTAGATCCCGTTGGAATTTTTCCGATCGCAAAGAAAGACATGACACTCTCCAACTTGTCTGCGATAGCTAAAACAGCCCCTATTGTAGTTTGCGGCAATTCGCCATCACTTGAAATTGGCAAGTAATGTTCCCGAATAGCCGTTGCCACTGCTGCTGACTCTCCTTGTAGCAAAGCATATTTTTCTCCCATAATACCTTGCAGTTCTGGAAATTCTCCTACCACATTTGTAACCAAATCAAATTTGTAAATTGCTGCGGCACGATCCAAACTTGTTAATTCTTCAACGGATAATCCTACAGTGGTTCCGATTACTTGGGCAAAAGAACGAACCCGCTGCATTTTATCAGAAACTGATCCAATTTGTTCATGGAAAGTAACTTGTTTCAATTGCTCTACGCACTCTTCGATAGTTATTTTTTTATCTTCCTCATAGAAGAATTTTCCATCATCTAGACGAGCAGTTAAAACTTTTTCATTCCCTTTTACAACTGTTTCAATGTATTCAGCGTTCCCGTTACGTACAGAGATGAAATAAGGCAGCAAATTACCTTTTTGATCTGCTACGTCAATATACCGTTGGTGGTCTCGCATTGAAGTAATTAAAATTTCTTTAGGAATGTTCAAGTACTCTTTATTAAAGGTACCGTAAAAGGCGGTTGGGTACTCAATCAGATTATTGATTTCTTCTAATAAATCAGGGACAATAGTGATTTGCCATTGATGTGTTTCAGCTATCGTTTGAATTTGCGATACAATCCTGTTTTTCCGTTTTGCACTATCGGCAATAACAAATTCTTTTTCTAACGCAGCTTCATAGTCTAGCGCAGTTGAAAGAGACAGATCTTTACCTAAAAAACGATGCCCTCTGGTTGTATTAGACGTTTGAATATCTAATAAGCTAAATGGAATGATTTCTTCATCCAACATAGCTGTTATCCAATGAATCGGACGAATGTAGTTTAAATGATAGCTGCTCCATTTCATGCTGACTGGGAAACTCATTGATGTGATGACTTTGTCTAAATGAACTAAGATCTCTTTAGCCGGTTTTCCAGCAATAAATTTATCTACATGTACATAGTCAATTCCTTTGATCTCTTTAAAGTAAATCTCTTCTACAGACACCCCTTGGCCTCGCGCAAAACCTATCGCTGCTTTACTCCATTGTCCTTCAGAATCTAATGCTATTTTTTTTGCTGGGCCTTTGCTTGACTCTTCAATATCTGCTTGTTTATCTGCTAGATTTTTAACGATAACAGCTAGTCTTCTCGGAGTTGAAAAAGGCACGATTTCATCATAAGTCAATCTATTTTCATTTAAGAAGTTCTTTGTTCTTTCGACTAATTGCAGACTGCTTGGTCCTACAATATGTGCTGGTATTTCTTCTAAACCGATTTCTAACAATAGATTTTTAGTCATTTTATTTTACCTCCTCAATTGTAGTCGAATGATCTTTAAGCAAAGGAAAACCAAGCTTCTCTCTTTCGGTTACAAATGCACGGGCAATAGCACGGGCCATTTTACGAATTCTAGCTAAATAACCAGCACGCTCAGTAACAGATACTGCTCCTCTTGCATCAAGCAAGTTAAATGCATGACTGCATTTTAAAACATAGTCATAAGCGGGATGGACTAAACCAGCTTCAATTTGTCTGGTAGCTTCCTTTTCATACTCATCAAATAACATCAAGAGTAATTCTTGATTGCTGTTTTCAAACGCATATTTTGAGTGTTCGTATTCAGGCTGAATAAAAATTTCTCCATATTTAACCCCTTTTGTCCATTCAATATCATAGACACTATCAACTTCTTGAATATAAGAAGCTAAGCGTTCTAAACCATACGTAAGTTCACTGGTTACAGGATAACATTCTAATCCTCCGACTTGTTGGAAATAGGTAAATTGAGTTATTTCCATTCCGTCCAGCCATACTTCCCAACCTAAACCGGCACAGCCTAAAGAAGGATTTTCCCAGTTGTCTTCAACGAAGCGAATGTCATGTTTCAAAGGATCGATTCCTAGTAAAACTAAGCTTTCTAAGTAAAGTTCTTGAATATTTTCTGGAGAAGGTTTCATCACTACTTGGAATTGGTGATGTTGAAATAGTCGGTTAGGATTTTCGCCATAGCGGCCGTCAGCTGGACGTCTTGAAGGTTCAACATATGCAGCATTCCAGGGTTCGGGACCAATAGCACGTAAAAAAGTATACGGACTCATTGTTCCAGCACCTTTTTCAGTATCGTAAGCTTGCATCAACATGCAGCCTTTTGACGACCAATAATTTTGTAAAGTTAAAATGATTTCTTGAAAAGTTAATTTTTCTTCATTCATTTTTTACACTCCTTTGATTTATTTACTTGGTTTAATGTAGAATAAAATAAAAAATCGTCCCTATGCTAATGGTTATTAGCATAGGGACGATTTTAATCGCGGTTCCACCCTAATTCTAGTTAAAAAAACTAGCATCTTCTTTGAACAGCTCAAGAATGCCTTTCGAAGTTCCATCTTGATCTGGCTTCCACTATCCCAAATTCGCTAAACAAGAATACAGAAAATCTACTTTTATTTCTATCCACACTGTTTATTCTATTAAACTCATCATATCCTGTGAAGGATTCATTTGTCAATCTTTTCTTAACAATTATTTATTCTTATCTGGTTCATCATTTTTTTTATCTAAAAGCAGGTTTCCCCAATTGTACATTTGATCAATAAATCGTTTGCTTTTTAATTTAATTCCAACGGATTCATCGTAAATCAAATCTAAAACGGTTCTAATTTCCCGCTTTGTTTCAGGTTTTAGGCTGATCGTGCCTAACTGATCCATCGAAATGACTGAAAAGAGCCTTAAAAAATGAATAGCTCGCGGACTTGCATGATAACGATGCTGATCAAGGTCCCAATGGTTTTGACAAAGCAAACCGCCATAACTGCCTGAGTAATCAAACGGTCCAGTTGTCTTTCCGCATACTCGGCATCCTCTCCATTCAGGAGCTACCCCAAAATAAGGCAACAATTGAACTTCAAAAATATTCACTAAGATTTCAGGATCTGTCCCTTCATCGATTTCATTCAATATTTGCTGGATCGTATGAAATAATGTTGGATCCGGTACGCCATCTTCAAGTGCAACATCCGCTAAATTTAAGACATAGGTTGCATAAGCATTTAAAAAAATGTCTGTATGCAAATGGTTTAGATGAATGAGATCTTTAGCATCGCGAATAAAACAAAGGCCTGTTTCTCTAATATCGGCTATATAAGTTGCATTAGTAAAAGGCAGGATCGCGGTTTTTAGCTTATTATTCGGCTTGCGGGATCCTTTAATAAAAAACATTCGTTTACCATACTGGGATGTAAAGATTTTAACTAAACGATCGTTTTCTCGATAATTACGCACGGAGATGACAATACCTTCTGTTTCTTGTAATTCTGCCAACATACTGCCCCCTCACATTGAAAACTTCAATGAGACAACTGAATTAATAATCATCCATACGGTAACCAAAATCTTGTAAATTTGTCTGACGGTCACGCCAGTCTTTTTGCACTTTTACCCATAGATCTAAATAAATCTTATCTCCCAATAAAACTTCAATATCGCGACGAGCTCGTATCCCGATATCTTTTAACATTTTTCCGCCTTTTCCGATAATAATGCCCTTTTGACTTGAACGTTCTACAATAATGGCAGCATGGACTTGTACTTTTCCAAGTTCATTTCGTTGCATGCTTTCAACCACTACAGCAACTGAATGCGGTACTTCTTCACGCGTTAATTGCAAAACTTTTTCGCGAATCAACTCTGAGACAATAAAGTATTCAGGGTGGTCTGTCACTTGGTCTTCCGGATAGAATTGCGGTCCTTCTGATAAATAGTTGTTGATTTCAGAAAGTAAGGTATCGACATTATTTCCTTCAGTAGCAGAGATTGGAATGATTTGTTCAAATTCCATTGTCGTCCGATAGTCGTCAATAATTTCCAGTAATTTATCAGGGTGTACTTCATCAATCTTATTAATCAATAAAAACACTGGAATGTTTTGTTCTTTTAATTTTTCAATAATAAAGTTATCTCCAGGACCACGCTTTTCAGCAGCATTCACCATAAAAAGAATCACATCTACCCCTCTGAAACTGCTTAAAGCTGATTCAACCATAAAGTCTCCTAAACGGTGTTTGGGTTTATGAATACCTGGTGTATCGATAAAAATTATTTGTTCTTTATCAGTTGTATGAATACCTTGGATTTTATTTCGAGTTGTTTGAGCTTTATCACTCATGATGGCGATCTTTTGGCCAACGACACGATTAAGCAAGGTAGATTTTCCGACGTTTGGACGTCCTACAATTGAGACGAATCCCGATTTATATGCAGTTGTATTTTCCATTAAACCATATCCTCCGATTGAAACGCTCCTGGTAAAAGTTCTTTTACAGTAGTTTCAAATTTATCCCCATGCGTATTTGTTAATAATACAGGCATTTCGGGGTCACAAAATTCTACCATAACTTGGCGACAAGCGCCACAAGGAGAAATCGGAGCATCCGTTCCTCCAGTAACAACTAAACGTTCAAATGTTTTTTTTCCTTCAGAGATAGCTTTAAAAAAAGCCGTACGTTCAGCGCAATTGCTTAATCCAAAAGAAGCATTTTCAATATTGCATCCGCTATAAACTTCACCGTCAGTTGTTAATAATGCTGCTCCTACTGGGAAATGAGAATAAGGAACATACGCTTTGTCCAACATATTTGTAGCTTCGTTAATTAATTGTTGTGTCTTTTCATGATGTGTCTTCATAAGATTAACTCCCTTTTAAAAAAATATAGTCCATATTTTGGGCAAAAGAATAATGATAGCTGTGATAACCGAAAAGCTGGCTGTAATCAAGACGGCCGCGGCTGCCATATCTTTTGCTTTTTTTGCAAGCGGATGATAGTGATGTTCTGTAATTAAATCCACTATATTTTCAATAATTGTATTTAATACTTCCATGATCACAACCAAAAAAGTACTTAAAATGATCCACAGCCATTCTTCTTGCTGTAATTTAAGGAAGCTGCTAATAAGGAAGACAACTAGCCCTAAAGTAACATGCGTCCGCATATTACGCTCTTCTTGAAAGACAGTTTTGATGCCTTTAAAAGCATATCTAAACGAATCAATAAAACGTAAATTTTTCCATTTTTTTTTATTATCTTTCAAGTCCATAGGCATGTAATATCTCTTTCTGCAAACCAAACATAATGCTTTCTTCTTCTGGCTGCATATGATCGTATCCGTTCAAGTGCAAAAAGCCATGGAGAGCAAGAAAACCAAGTTCACGATCAAAAGTATGACCATATTCAATTGCTTGGTCTGCTGTTTTTTCGATTGAAATAAGAATATCTCCTATATTTCTAGGTATACTGTCTTCAAATTCTGCTAAATTCACGATAAAATCATCTTCCACATCATCATTCAGTGCAAAGCTGATGACATCTGTGGGTTGATCTTTAAACCGGTATTCTCGATTAATTTCTTGAATCTTTTGATTATCAACAAACGAAACCGACATCTCTGTATTTTCAGCTAGGTGAATGTACGCAGCCGCATATTCTAGCAGAGAACGAACCATCTCTTGTTGTTCATCTGTAATTTTATTTGTTTCATCAATTATATCTATTTCCATAAGTGGGTTTTCCTCCTAAATTTGACAAAAAAGCATCATCAACTGTTACTCCCCTACAGGTTGGTCTTTTTCCTGAGGTTTCGGATACTCGATTCTTGAGTGGAATGTACCGTTTAATCCTTCGCAAATGGATTGTTCGACTATTTTCAGCTCTTTGATGGAGATAGAGCATTCATCAAATTGTCCGTCAATAATTCGTCCATTGATTAACTGACGGACAAACTTTTCAATCGTTTCTTTTGTCGGTTTTGACATAGAACGTATGGCCGCTTCTGCACTATCCGCAATGCTAATGACTGCTGCTTCTTTCGTTTGTGGTTTTGGTCCTGGGTACCTGAACTCACTTTCCTTTACGTCAGCATCTAGTTCTTTTGCTTTGACGTAAAAAAACTTCATTAAAGTGGTTCCATGGTGTTGTGCGCAAATATCGATAATGGTTTGCGGCATATTGGCTTCTTCCAACATTTTGATGCCTTCACTGACATGACCAAAAATGATATCTCTGCTTTCAAAAGGCGTTAGCAAATCATGTGGATTTTCCATACCAGAAGATAAATTTTCAACAAAGAAAAGAGAATGTCGAAGCTTACCTACATCATGATAGTAACAGGCTACTCTTGCGAATAAAGAATCCCCTCCGATAGCTCCTACTGCATTAGCACTTAAATTAGCAACCATCAGACTATGGTGATAAGTGCCTGGTGCTTTGGTGATTAATTCTTTTAATAAAGGACTATTAGGGTTTTCTAATTCCATCAGCCTTAAAACAGCATTATCTTCAAAAATCACTTCAACATAAGGAGAAAGAACGACCGCTAAAAAATAGGATAAAATTCCGCCGCCTAAAGCAAAAATGACCATAAAAAGTGTTTCTTTAGTAAAGTAAGACATATTTAAATATAAAATAAGTGAGCTGATAAATAAGGCATTGAATAAAGTTGTCCAGATAAATGTATTCCAAAATTGATTGGCAATTCTTTTGCGCGTAATCATCGTTCCCATCATACCACTTAACAAATAAAATAAAGCCAACACGATACTGAAGTTTGTCCCGGCATTTTCTTTAAACATAAAAATTGAAAATGCAGCTAGAAATCCATTTGAGACGATGCCATAGCGCCTAGAAATAAAAGCGGTCAACAACATTGGGGCTAATGCTGCAGGGTACAATAAACTAACATTGCTGATACCAGCATTTTGTACTAAGGATAGGCCTTTTAAAACCAATAAAGCGCTGATCATCGTTAGTGCATACAAAGTTATTTCATGGCCTTGTTTCTTTAAAGAATCTTTTTTAGATTTTCCTAAATAAAATAAGATAGAAGTTTGAGCTAAAATCAACAACAGCAGACCGTATATCATTTGGTAGGAAGATTTATTGTCTAATAAGCCTAATAGTTTCAATTGATGTATGGCATTGCTATCAATCACATGCCCTTCTTGGACAATAACTTGTCCTTGTAAGATCAATGCAGGCTGAACGTTTGCGCTTGCTTCTTCCCGTTGATTTTCAGTAGCCTGTTTATTATAAACATTATTTTCAACCACTGTATTATCAATAATTAGAGTAGCGATACGCTGGTATTTAGCAGCTAGATCCCAATAATCTAGCCGTGCAACAGCTTCTTGTTTTTTCTTACTTAATTCATCAAGTTTAACCGGTTCTGACATGACATCCGAAACCAATTCAACAGTAGCACTCTCAAGTTGTTTGGCAGTTGATTCCGGTGCATCCAGTAAATCTAAAATTGCCCATTGAGGCAAGGCTTGAATAAACGTTTTAGCGGTATCATCAATCGTAGTCATTTTTTCGTTAAAAAGATTGTTTTTTTCTTCAGGTGTTAAATGTGTGACACTAGGAGCAGGATTAGTAGCTGTTTCGTTTTCTTTTTTCTTAGAATCAACAGCTTCTTTTTCTTTCGCCAGCTTTTCTTGGTACTGTTCTTCAGCAAGTTTATTTACTTCTCCGACTGTTGCAAACAATAAATGGATTTTACCAGTTTGTATATCATTTAAATCTGTATTGTAAGAATATACTGGAGAAACAGCTTCTGCTGCTAATAGCCTGTTTTCTTCTGTCTTCGCTGTGTCTTCAACAGTTCTTTGAGCACGAATCGTTTCGTTAGCTACTTGATACAATTGAATCTTTAATTCTTTAGGCTTAACACTATTGAACATGATGAGAAAAAGAAAGACAGACAAGAGAATGAGTACAAAAGGAATATAAAGCTTACCCATCCTTTTTTGAAAACCAGCTAAACGTTCTCTCATTCCTTCACGCCCTAACTATAACTTGTCTTTATTTGTTGTTGTGCATTTTTTTTTGATCTGTTAACGCTTCTTGCTTCTCCGCATCATAAGCTTCGATAATACTTGCCACAACAGGGTGTCTAACAACATCTTGGGAATCAAAATAAACAAAATCAATGTCTTTAACTGAGCTCAACACCGTTTTAGCATGAATTAATCCGCTTGCAGCTCCTCGAGGCAAATCAATTTGAGTTACATCACCATTGACAATCATTTTTGAACCAAATCCTAATCGAGTCAGAAACATTTTCATTTGAGACACGGTTGTATTTTGAGCTTCATCTAAAATAACAAAAGAATCATCCAATGTTCGTCCACGCATGTAAGCAAGTGGAGCTATTTCTATTACTCCACGGTCCATTAATCGATTGGTATGCTCTAACCCAAAAAGATTATATAGGGCATCGTAGATAGGTCTCAAATAAGGATCAACTTTTTCTTTTAAATCACCTGGTAAAAAGCCCAAGTTTTCTCCTGCTTCAACAGCTGGACGAGTTAAAATAATTTTTTTAACTTCTCCTTTTTTTAAAGCTGCAATGGCCATAACTACGGCTAAATAAGTTTTACCCGTTCCGGCAGGTCCAATTCCAAAGACAATATCGTGCTTTTTAACGGATTGGACATACTGACGCTGGCCAAAATTCTTGGCGCGAATAGGTTTTCCATCATACGTTTTTCCAATCTCTTCTTCATACATACTGACAAAATAATCCAATGTTCCATTTCGAGCCATTTTAATAGCAGATATGACATCTGTTTGATTAATTGGAATACCCCGGTCTATTAATTCTTGTAATTGATTAAATATTTTTTCTACTGTTTGAGCCTGCTTTTCAGAACCGATAACTTCCATACGGGTTCCACGGCTATTAATGACGACATTCAAAGAATCTTCAAGTAGTTTCAAATGTTTATCTTGACTGCCAAATAAATTATTGGCATTGTTTATTTTTTTTAATTCAAAATCATACGTTTCATTCGTTTCATTGGTCAAACAACCGACACTCCTCTTTTTGAAAAATTCAATTTATAACATAAGTGCAGTCCTATTATTCCTACACCTTACGTTAAAGTGTATCCCTATTTTAACACAATAAAGTTGTTTTTTGCGCATTTCCTTCTTTTTCCTTTGGATAAATAACAACAGAACAAAAAACACAAGCAAAGGCTCTGAAGCTCTTGCTTGTGTTTTTATAATCAGTTTAACTGTTCTTTAACTAGACGATTGATTTCGTTTCCATCAGCCTTACCTTTTGTCATCGGCATAACTACACCCATGACTTTACCAAAATCTTTCATTGATGTCGCATTGACTTTAGCAATAGCTTCAGAAACAATTGTATGCAATTCGTCTTCAGTAAGTTGTTGAGGTAAATATTTTTCAACGATTTTGATAGCCTCTTGTGTTTGTTCAACGAGATCTTCACGACCAGCCTGTTGAAATTCTGCAAGAGATTCGCGACGTTGTTTCATTTCGCGAGAAAGAAGTGTTAATTCTTCATCCTCACTCAATTCTTTACCAGTTTTAATTTGTTCATTTTGGAATGCAGCTTTTAGCATACGCAAAACGGCTAAAGTTTCTTTATCTTTAGCTTTCATAGCTGTTTTAATATCTTCGTTTATGGTTGTTAGAAGTGACAAAACTTTCTCACCCTCAATTCTTCAGCGTTATCTGATTAGAACTTACGTTTTCTAGCTGCCTCAGATTTCTTCTTACGTTTCACACTTGGTTTTTCGTAGAATTCGCGTTTACGGGCTTCTTGCAAAGTACCAGTTTTAGAAACGGAGCGTTTGAAGCGACGAAGAGCATCATCAAGAGATTCATTTTTCTTAATAACTGTTTTTGACATAGTAAATTCCCTCCCTCCGTGCTTTTAAAAGTAACCGTTATTTCTTATATAGTCTTTAAAAACTATATAAATAAGAACTGTCCTTCTATATTATATCGAATGTATTTTTTTACGTCAATAAGGGATTTGCCTTTTATAAAAAAAAATCTATTCTTTAAGGAAAAATGTTGCTTTTAACCTCGATTTTTAGCTTTATAAGAAGAACAAATAACTGAATTTTAATTTTTTACACAATTCTCACATTTACCAAAAATTTCAAAACGGTGAGAATCAATTTCGCATCCTGTTAGCTGTTCTTCAAAAAAATCCATTGGACACATTTCGATATTTTTCGTCATACCGCAACTGGTACAAATAAAATGATGATGATGTCCTTGATGCAAACAGCCAAACCTAAACATTTTTTCACCATTTAGTTCCGTCTCTTCTAGGACATCCAACTCAACAAATGTATATAAGTTTCGGTAAATGGTATCGTAACTGATTGTCGGAAACTTTTCTTTTAATAATAAATGAATATCTTTTGCTGTTAAATAACGATCTTCATTTACAAAAATAGACAATATTTGTTCTCGTTTGTCGGTATATTTGAATCCATGATCCTTTAATACACTAATGGCCTTTTCAACTGCAGTCATATTTTTTTGCCGTCTCCTTTAATTCATTCGCTATTACTTATTATAACTCATTTTCAAGAGATTACGCAAGAAGCGCGTTTTCATTGCTTTTGTATTGGTCTGACTGTTGTTCTTTTATCGATTCAGGTATAATTAAATAATGAGTAAAGAATAAGTTGTTTGTGGGTACATGAGAAGTAGCAGAAAAGAGGAGATCATAATGGAAAAAAAAGAGAAAATCAATTTATATATTATTTCCGATTCTGTCGGAGGAACCGCAAATACTTTAGGGCAGGCGGCTATGGCACAATTCCCAGAGGTTGAGGCAAATGTCTCTGCTTATCCATTTATTCGAGGGGAAGATACTCTTCGTTCAATACTGGAGAAAGCCAAAAAAGATAATGCCTTAATTGTACATACTCTGATTTCATCTGATTTAAGTGAAATCATAGCTGATTATTGTCAAGAGCACCATTTATTTTGTTTTGATGTGTTAAACCCTGTAGTTAAGGAAATTGAACGTCGGACTCATACACACCCTTTAAAAAAACCAGGGATACTCCATCAGTTGAATGATAATTATTTTGATCGTATTAGTGCAATTGAATTTGCTGTAAAGTATGATGATGGTCGTGATCCTAAGGGTTTTTTAGAAGCAGATATTGTTTTACTTGGTATTTCAAGGACTTCAAAAACTCCATTAAGTATGTTTTTAGCTAACCAAAATTATAAAGTTGCTAATCTTCCGCTTGTTCCTGAAGCTCATATCCCTGATTTATTATGGAAAGTAGATCCAAAAAAAATTGTAGGATTAACAAATGATCGAAGTGTTTTAAATTCTATTCGACGTGAACGAATGATCACATATGGGTTAAATCCAGAAACTGGTTATTCAAAAATTGATCGAATTGACGAAGAACTCGCTTTTGCACAAGAATTGTATCAAAAGCTGGATTGCTTAGTGATCAACGTAGCGACTAAATCGATTGAAGAAACAGCAGCTATTATCGTTAATACGTTACAGCTTGATCGTAAGAAACAAAGTTTTTAATCAAAAGAGGAGAACAGACGTCGAGTCTGCTTTTTGAAACACGTTTAGGAAAATCGTTAAGAAATTGAAAGGAGGCTGTCCCTTTTGGGTCGGCCTCCTTTTCTCAAATTAATGTTTTAAAAATGACTAAAATCCGCGACTTGAACCGCCGCCACCTGAGCTTCCGCCACCGCCGAAACCTCCGCCGCCGCCAAAGCCGCCTCCTCCGAATCCACCACCGCCGAATCCGCCGCGTCCTCCACGGCTTCCTCCGGACATTCCGATGAGAAAAGGCAATACACTACGAGAACGGCGTCCTCCTGGACCTCCGCTTCCGCCGCCTCCTCCGAAAAAGCTACTAGCAAAAAAGAAAATGAACAAAATAATCAAGATAGCTGGAAAGCCTGTTCCCTCTTCATCGTCATAATCTGTATCATCTACTTGGTAACCTGAAAAGATGACGTCATTGTCAAATTGATATTCTTTATTCACTTTTACTGCTGTTTCTGTAAAAACATTCTTTAAAGCTGTATCAAAATTATTATTTTTCATATCTTCGATATTACGATCTAAGATATCACCTGTACCACTATCTGTTAATGCGCCTTCCAATCCATAACCGACCTCAAAACGGATTTCACGTTCTTGAGCTGAGAGTAATATCAATACTCCATTATCTAATTTTTCTCCGCCGATACCCCATTTTTTAAACAGTTTCTCACTATAATTTTCAATGGTATCACCTTCAAGGCTGTTTACTGTCGCCACTACAATTTGCGGCTGTTCTGTCGTATCTTCATAGTGTTTATTTACATCAATCATAAATTTTTCTGTATCTTGTGAGAGTAAATTTGCTTCATCATAGACATAAAATGCCTTAGATGGATCAGGATAGTTTGGAGCTGCGTTTACGTTTAACGGGATAAAATAAAGAAGAGCTAAACTGATCATACTGAAGAAATAAAAAATCGTTTTGCTTTCCCAATTTTTTTTCACATATTTACCTCCTCGTACGAATAAAATGCCTAACCGGCTTTTAGAGAACACCTTATTCAAAATTCACTTCCGGTGCTGTTTCTGCACCTTCTACAGCTTTAAAATAAGGTTTCTTTTCAAAACCAGTCATATTAGCAATGATAGAGCCTGGAAAACGTCTCACACGATTGTTGTAGCCTTGAACAGCTTCATTGTAGCGTTGTCTTTCTACGGCCACTCTGTTTTCAGTTCCTGCCAATTCATCCATTAACGCTGTAACATTTTCATTGGATTTCAGTTCTGGATAATTTTCTACGACAACTAATAATCTTGACAAAGCGGAGCTCATATCATTATTGGCATCAATTTGTTCTTCGACAGTATCCGCTCCGCCTAATTTAGCCCGTGCATCAGCTATTTCTCCAAAAACATCTTGTTCTTGGTTCATGGCTCCTTTAACCGAATTAACTAAATTTGGGATCAAATCGTTTCGACGTTGCAATTGAGATTCAACTTGTGACCATGCTACATCTACATTACTTTCTTCTTTCACTAAATTGTTATATGAACTGATAAAGGGAACAGCTAAAATAATTAGCGCAGCAATAATCCCTATGGTGATCTTCATACCTTTTTTCATCTTCTATTCCTTCTTCCTATTAATTTATCTGAGAAAAAATCTTTTCTTCATTATCATAACGTAATTTTACATTAAAACAAATAAAAATACATGGGACTTGAGTCGGAGAGATACCAATATATTTATTCTTTGCTAGTGGATCTAGCAAGATCCACCGCTAGATGAACCCGGATCGAAATCCGCTGTTGCTGCTCATGTCGCTGTTTGCTTGCCTTACATCGCTAGTAAAACTACTTTCGAAACTAGTTTGAAAAGTAGTTGAAGAAAACATGATAGCTGATGTAAGGTCAGCTGGAAATTCATAAAGAGGGTCTGAAAAAAACGTTTTCTTTCCTTCTTTTCCTTAATAATCAAAAGGATACTTCCTAATTTTTTCTTCATCCCTTCTCTTCCATTTCGGTACGCTCTTTTTCTAAGTATGCATACATTTCACGGGTTAGAAAATAAATCAGAAAATTTTTTAATCCAAAAAAAAAATAAAAAAACCAAGAGAAATGAGGTGCTTTCTCTTGGATCTTTTATTTTAATAGCCTGTTTGGTTGGCAATATTTTCTAATAAATCAGGATTAAACTGTTGTTTTTTCAGCATATCGATTTCATAACCGTAAGGAGCTTTTTTGTTCTTTTTGTCTTCTCCTACATAAGGCGTTTCTAAAATTTTTGGCAAGTCTTTCAAACTTGGATGATGAACGACTGCATTTAAAGCATCAAAACCGATTGTTCCAAATCCAATGTTAGCATGACGGTCTTTATGGCTGCCTTGAGGATTTTTTGAATCATTGACATGGATGACTTTTAAACGTTCAAGGCCGACAACATGGTCAAATTCTTCTAATACACCGTCAAAATCTTCTTTCACATTGTACCCAGCATCATGAATATGGCACGTATCCATTGTCACAGACAGTTTTTCATTTAATGTAACACCATTTATGATTTCAGCTAATTCCTCGAAAGTTCTGCCAACTTCTGTTCCTTTTCCTGCCATAGTCTCTAAAGCAATTTGGGCCACTTGATCTTTATGCAGCACTTCATTTAGCCCTTTAATGATTTGAGCAATCGCTAATTGAGCTCCTTCGCCAACATGTGCGCCAGGGTGCATGGTTATTTGTCTAGCTCCCAAAGCTTCTGCCCGTATAATTTCAGCTTTTAGAAATTCAATTCCGAAGGCAAAATTTTCTGGTTTTAATGTATTTCCCAAATTAATGATATAAGGAGCGTGAACCACAATATTAGACAAGTTTTTTTCTTTCATATGGGCTGTTCCAGCTTCAATATTCATTTCTTCAATGGCTTTTCGCCTTGTATTTTGCGGTGCTCCTGTATAAATCATAAAAGTGCTAGAATTATAGCCTGCAGCTTCCTCTGCTGATCCTAACAGCATTTTCTTTCCGCTCATTGATACGTGTGATCCTAATAATACCATAATCGTTCTTCTCCAATCTTTTCCGTTAAAGCTTCTTACATTGTAAGACAGTTTACAGAAAAGAACAATGGAAAAAACAGAATGAGGATCTCCATACTTTCTACTTTTTATTTTATTCAGTAAACGCCGTAGACAACTGGTTCCATTTACTTGCAGCTAAAACTTTTTCAGATATAACCGTTGTGTCACTTAGGATATCTGCTATTTGTTGATTGCGCTCTGTAAAAAGAATGACTAAATACAAAATACTGATTGTCTTTAAGATATAACGGCCAAAACCTTCACGAATAAGAACAGTCAGCCAACTTAATTTTTCTTCTTTAAAACAAACTACACGTAATCCAAAAATCATTTTGCCAATCGTTTGTCCATTTGTGAATTTAGTCAATAAAATAAAATACATTAAATACAAGGCTAACTTACTTAATGAAAAAGCAGAAAATAGCTCTGTTGTGATTGGTAGGTGCATCAATAAGAAAAATGGAGTTAGAATTAAACGAGTGAGACTGTTAATGACAATTAAATCAGTTAAATAGGCAAAGAACCGAATCCAAAAACCAGCATAAAAAAATTGGGGATACCGGTGATAAGGTGTTTTTTCTGCTTGTTCTTGTTCTTGCTTTTCTTGCCAATAAAGCCTGCGTGCTCTACGCAACTCTTCAGGTGTCCTTGGAGTACTTTGTATTTTTTTAGAAGCTGGTTTTCGTTCTTGCTCCTTCTCTTCATTTACTTTGTTCTCTTGCCGCTCATCCAACTTCTGCAGGCGTCGTTTACGCATATTTTCTGCTTCCTCTTTAGCCAATGCTTTTTTTAACTCATCAATATTCAATTCTTTTGTGTTGCCTTTTTCATTTGATTCAGGTGTGTTCATTTTATTCACCCCCATATAGATACAGCATCTTTGGTGCTGCAGAAGTTCCAAACTGAGACGTGATTTGTTCTACCAGTTCAGCTGATGCATTTTTTGAAGAAAAGAGCTGACTTGCTTTCGAAAACATCAACGAACTAAAAGGAATAGTTCCTGTAGAATACTGAAATACTTCTGCGTTTTTTAATTGATAATCTTCTTGTAAAGCCTCCAAAGCATCTTCTTGGTAACCTATTTCATCAACTAAACCTGCTTCTAGAGCCTGAGCTCCGTCATAGATACGTCCGTCAGCTAATTCGCGTACCTGTTTCTCGTTCATTTTTCTTCCTTCTGCTACCACTTTGACAAATCGATCATATGAACTATCTACCATTTTTTGTAAAATTTCTTGGTCCGCTTCCGTCATCGGCCTACTGTTAGAACCAATATCTTTAAATCGACCGCTTTTGATCGTTGTATCTTCAATTCCTAACTTTTCATATAGTTCACTTAAGTTGGTGCTAGACATAATAACTCCGATAGAACCTGTCAATGTTTCTTCAGCAGCAAATATTTTGTCTGCAGGAGCTGCAATATAATAGCCGCCGCTTGCAGCAAGATTGCCCATTGAAACATAAATTGGTTTATCGGTAGTTTCTTTCAATTCTAATAAACTGTCTTTTATTTGGGCGCTTTCATAAGTGCCTCCTCCTGGTGAATTGATCGATAATAAAATGGCTTTAACCGATTTATCTGCTTTTACCGCTTCCAATTGTTCTAGAAAAAAGTTATGATCATATCCGGTTGTGCTCCATAAACCAGATGATTGACCCGCCAAAATAGTACCGTCAACTGTTAGAAGGGCTACTCGATTAGCTTCATCGCCAGTAGTGACCACAGTTTCTATTAATTCTGATTGCCCAAGTAATCTGTTTGTGGCATCACTAAATATGTTTTCTGCTTTGTCGGTTTGAGCCACTTTGGCAGCCATACCGCTGATAACAAAAGATAATATAAAAAGTCCAATGGCTAATCCAATAGCCGTCCATCTTTTGGTTGTCATTATGTTACTCCTCCTTTTTTTGCATTGTTCTCTTTTATTCTGACAAAACTACTGAAAGATTACAAGCGAAATATTATTTTTAGTATGGAACTAATATTGATGCTAAAAAAGAAACGAAATGTGAATAACTGTTCCTACTCACATTTCGTTTCTTTTGGTTATTATTCTTCTTTAGTCGTTGTAGTAATCGATAACTCAGCTAATTGTGCATCGCTTACTAAGCTAGGAGCTTTAGTTAATGGATCAGCTGCACGGCCATTTTTAGGGAAAGCAATAACTTCACGAATATTTTCTTCGCCAGCTAGTAACATGGCAAAACGGTCTAAGCCTAATGCAATACCTCCATGTGGCGGGAAACCGTACTCTAATGCTTCTAGTAAGAAACCAAATTGCACTTGCGCATCTTCTTTTGAAAATCCTAATGCTGCGAACATTTTTTCTTGTACTTCACGAGTATGGATCCGAAGTGAACCTCCACCCAGCTCATAGCCATTCAACACAATGTCATATGCTTGTGCACGTACCTTTTCAGGAGCTGTTTCTAATAAATCAATATCCGATTCTCTAGGCATCGTAAATGGATGATGCGCTGCAGTAAAGCGATCAGCTTCTTCGTCATATTCTAGCAATGGCCAGTCCACAATCCATAAGAACGCATAAACCGACTCATCAATAAGGTTCAATTCTTTTCCTAACTTAGAACGAAGTGCTCCGAGTGCATCTGCTACAACAGATTTTTTATCCGCTACAAACAATAATAAGTCGCCAGGTTCGGCAGTTAACTGTTCGATCAGTTTTTCAGCATCTTCTTTAAAGAATTTAGCTATCGGCCCTTTCAGTCCGGTTTCATCCACCTTTAACCAAGCCAACCCTTTAGCGCCATAGATAGCAACAAATTCGCCTAATGCATCAATCTCTTTACGCGAATAGTGTTCTGCTGCTCCTTTCACATTAATGGCTTTAACTTCTCCTCCTTTAGCAATTGCATCGCTAAAGACTTTAAAATCAGAATCTTTGACAACTTCATTTAACTGAACAAGTTCCAATCCAAAACGAATGTCCGGTTTGTCACTGCCAAAACGACTCATCGCTTCATCATATCCCATTTGTGGGAAAGGTACGGGTATCTCTACACCTTTCGTTTCCTTTAAAACTTTAGCTAATAAATTCTCCGTAAAGCTTTGGATTTCATCGGGTTCTAAAAAACTTGTTTCAATATCAATTTGTGTAAATTCTGGTTGGCGGTCTCCACGCAAATCTTCATCCCGGAAACAACGAACTATTTGATAATAACGGTCAAACCCAGCTCCCATCAATAATTGTTTAAATAACTGAGGAGATTGTGGTAAAGCGTAAAAATGAGCAGGATGTACACGAGAAGGAACTAAATAATCACGAGCTCCTTCAGGGGTCGATTTAGTTAAATAAGGCGTTTCAATATCAATAAAACCACCATTATCTAAATAATTTCTAACCGACTGTGTTATTTTATGACGCAAAATAATGTTTTTTGTCATTTCAGGACGTCGTAAATCTAAATACCTGTATTCCAATCTCTTATCATCTGAGACAGCTACTTGGTCTTCGATATAGAATGGAGTAGTTTTAGATTTATTTAAAATCTTGATTTCTTTTGCTTCAATTTCTATTTCTCCGGTTGAAATGTTTTTATTGACTACATTTTCAGCACGTTCGACTACAGTTCCCTTAATTTCTAATACATATTCATTTCTGACAGATTCTGCAATTTCTAATGCTTCTTTTGAAAAAGAAGCATTAAAGACGATTTGTACGATTCCTTCTCGATCGCGTAAATCAATAAAAATCAAATCTCCTAAGTCCCGTCTTTTTTGTACCCAGCCTTTCAAAACAACTTCTTGGCCTAATAAATCTTTTGAAATCTTTCCACAGTATTCAGTGCGTTTTGCCATCTCTGATCCAACTCCTTTTGGTTAGTGATTAATCTTCTTTATTGAAAAACTCATTAAAGGCTGTCATATCAGCGGTTTTCAAATTAAATAATTTTTCAAAGTCTTGGTAGGCTTCTTTCAATGACACAGTAGATTCTTTACCATTTTTCATTACTTTAAAGTTTACCTGACCATTTTTCAATTCTTCTTCGCCTAAGGTCAACACGACTTTAGCTTTTAATTTTGCAGCGGTTTTAAATTGTGCTTTAGCTTTACGATCAAAATAATCACGTTCAGCAGAAAAACCGGCTGAACGAATAGCTTGAACGAGTTTTAAAGCCTCTACATTCGTTTCTTCTCCTATGCCAACCACATAAACATCTAGTTCATGTAAATTAGGGATGTCTATCTTTTCCGCTTCTAAAGTCAGCATCAACCGTTCTAGTCCTAGTGCAAAACCAAAACCAGGTGTTTCTGGTCCTCCCAGTTCTTCGACCAAACCATCGTAACGTCCTCCTGCACAGATCGTGGTGATAGCTCCGAATCCAGGCGCATCGCTCATGATTTCAAATATAGTATGGTTGTAATAATCCAAACCTCTTACCATGTTGCTGTCGACTGTATAAGGGATATTCAACGCATCCAACATTTCTTTGACTTGTTCGAGATGTTTTTGTGAATCTTCACTTAAATAATCTAAAATAGAAGGAGCTTGTTGAACGATTTCTTGATCTTTTTTATTTTTACTATCTAAAACACGTAAAGGATTTTTATGCAAACGGATTTGAGAATCTTCACTTAATTCATTAAAATGTGGTTCAAGATAAGCAATCAAAGCTTCGCGATAGGCGATACGACTTGCTGAATCACCTAGCGAGTTGATGACTAACGTTAAATGCTCTAAGCCAAGTTCTTTAAATAAATCCATTGCTAAAGACATAGATTCAACATCAACTGCTGGATTAGTGCTTCCAAAAACTTCAACTCCTAATTGATGGAATTGACGCATACGTCCTCCTTGAGGACGTTCATACCGAAACATCGGCCCCATATAGTAGACTTTGTAGGGCTTTGCATATTCAGGACCAAATAGTTTGTTTTCCACATATGCCCGAACAACAGGAGCTGTTCCTTCTGGACGTAGGGACATATGGCGTTTGCCTTTATCGTAAAAATCATACATTTCTTTCGAAACAATATCACTGGTTTCCCCTACTCCGCGTGAAAATAAATCATAACTTTCAAAAATTGGAGTTCTGATTTCATGAAATTGGTAATCTCCCAAAATAATTTTGGCGGTTTCTTCAACATATTGCCACTTTAATGAATCATCTGGTAATAAATCTGCAGTTCCTTTTGGTCTTTGTATGGCCATTTTTTCAACACTCCTTCATACTCTTGTTATTAATTATTTTTATTTAAAAGCAAAAAAAAAGCGTCCTTATTCTTAACGAATAAGGACGAGTTATTAGTTTCCCGTGGTACCACCTTTGTTTGAAAGCCAAGCTTTCCTTAACGAATAACGCTCGTAACGTAGCAGCTTTTCACTGCTATCCCTCCAGAGTGTCTTTCAGTCTTTTAACGGGAATCACTTTCAGCCAAGGTGAGTCTCTCTTTTTTCACGTTATCAAAGCTTATTCTCTCTTTCAACGGGTTTCTTTTATTAGAATAGTTCCAGATTACAAGAAAGATTTGCGCTTGTCAAGCCAATCTAACAGAAAGATAATTAAGCGAGTTGTTGTAATCGTTCACTAATTGATTGCATATCTCCCCCTTTACTTGCTATAATCATTTTATACATATAATTAATAGGTTGCACTCGTTTTGCAATAGGAAAGTAGTGAATAAATCAATGCAAAAAATCCGTATACTAAAACAACCCAAAACATTGATTACTTTTTTAGCTGTTTTGATTTTTATCAGCATTACAACTTTCGCAACCGTTGCGTTGGCTAATCAAAGCACAATCAAAGTCGATGCGAATGTCGTAAATA
The DNA here is from genome assembly GCF_000744825.1 of Carnobacterium mobile DSM 4848. Taxonomy (NCBI): domain Bacteria; kingdom Bacillati; phylum Bacillota; class Bacilli; order Lactobacillales; family Carnobacteriaceae; genus Carnobacterium; species Carnobacterium mobile. The sequence goes on along the minus strand of NZ_JQMR01000001.1, from coordinate 430,408 downwards.
TACGAACCGGACCAGGGTTATCTTATGATATTATGACTCAAGTTGTAGGCGGCGAAAAAATAAATGTAATCTCTGAAGAAAATGAATGGTATAAAATTCGGCTGAGTAATGATCAAATTGGCTGGGTAGCTAGTTGGTTGATTGCAAATACTGAAATAAGTGCAGCCTCTAATAAAACCGGAATGATCATCGGCGAGTCTGTAAATATCCGGAGCGAGGGCAACACAGAAGCTACTATTTTAGGAAAAGCCACTAAAGGAACTGAATTGACTGTGCTCTTTCAACAAAATGGCTGGACTCAAGTGCAATACAATGAACAAGTAGCTTGGGTAAGTTCTGATTTGATTGAAGTCACTGCAGAAACGAAGACGGCGACTCCTACAAGTCTTACCAAAGAAGATACAAAAGTTCCAATTCAAACCATCACTGTCAGAGCAGATGGGACTAACATTCGCAGTGGACCATCCATTGATGAAAAAGTCCTAGTAAAAGCTTCCAAAGGAGACAGCTTTACCTATCTCAGCACTGCAGGAGACTGGTACCAAATTGAAACGGCTGATGGACAAAAAGGTTATATCGCAAATTGGGTCGTCGATCTATCTGCCAATAAAACTGCCGCTCCAACAGCTAATGTAACTTCTTTATCAGAAGCCACAATTGTGATTGACGCAGGACATGGTGGTGAAGATCCTGGTGCTCCAGCTGTTACTTATAATGAAAAAGAAGTTACACTAAAAACGGCTAAAGTATTAGCTGCTCGGTTACAAAAAGCCGGAGCGAATGTTATCTTGACTCGAGATTCAGATGAAACAGTCAGTTTAAATCAAAGAACCGTCATCAGCAACCAAGCTGCTGCAGATGCTTTTATCAGTATTCATTATGATTCAACTGAAAATCCTAATGAAGCTAGTGGAACGACGACTTATTATTATTACGAGAAAGAAAGACCATTAGCTGAAGCAATCAATGCTCAACTTCAGCAAAATGGACTACTGCCTAATAATGGAGTCCATTTCGGTGATTTTTATGTTACACGAGAAAATAGACAGCCGGCCGTTTTATTAGAATTGGGCTACTTAAATAACACAGTTGACCAAGCTACTATCAATACGGATTCTTATCGTTATTCTATTGTGGAAAGTATTTACCAGGCTTTAAACCAATACTTTGCTCCTTAATTCCAACAGCAAAAGAAGCTTACCTGTGTCTATCCTTTAATGAGATAGATGTAAACAGGTAAGCTTCTTTTTATGGTTCTATTATTTTTGGTGTGGGTAAGAAAAATGAATCTATTCCACAATCTTGAAATTTTCGGAGGAATAGCGGCTGCTTGCAGCTATGTAAAGGATGATTCAAAGTAGCACTGTGGCCATGAGACCAAGTGTATCATGTCTGTAAAACTGCTAAAGCAGCAACAAGCCATGACAAGGCTTGAAAGGCTCCAGTCGTTCCCATGGCTCTTGCAAGCAGACGCGTAAATCTCGGATAAAATTTCATTGTCTAAGCATTACCATTACGATTAACAAAGAACCCTTCTTATTTATAGCAAGAAAGAATAAAGAGCTACACTCCATTGCATTGGTAGAATTGCCTTACCCTTACTTTTTTATTTGTTTTTACTGTCGATCAGAATAGTTACAGGCCCATCATTTACTAATGACACTTGCATGTCTTCACCAAATATGCCCGTTTCAACATGAATTCCTTTTTCTCTTAGACCTTCATTAAAGGCTTCATATAAAGGAATAGCTGTATCTGGTTTGGCTGCCTGAATAAAGCTTGGCCGATTGCCCTTTTTAGTATCAGCATGTAAAGTAAATTGAGAAATAGAAAGAATTTCCCCTCCCGTCTCTTGAATAGACCAATTCATTTTGTCGGCTTCATCAGAAAAAATTCGCATATTGCACACTTTTCGGATTAAATAATCCACATCTTCTTGTGTATCTGCTGTTTCTATTCCTACGAGCAGAACCAAACCATGAACAATACTTCCCACAATTTCATTCTCAATTTTTACTTCAGCCTGTTTGCTTCTTTGAATAACCAGTTTCATAAAATGCCTCTTTTCTTTTTTATAAAAAATGAAGTAAAAACAGAAGATCATCAATCCATCTTCTGTTTAAAGATTCTGTTTAGTTTATTAAGACGTTAATCTGCGGACACTATATACATCAGGAATCATTTTAACTTTTTCAATAATTTTTTCTAAATGATTTAAATTCGGGATAGCGACAGTTAATGTGATAGTCGCCATTCGATTATTATCTACTCGTCCATTCACGTTATTTAAATTTCGTGTCATTGTGTTGACAACTTGTAAAACTTCATTCAATAAACCAGAACGGTTATAGCCTTCAATTTGTAACTCTGCATCGTAATCTTGTCCCTGAGAAGAAGTGTCTTGCCATTCTACATCAATAAGTCGATTCTCAGCATCCTTAGCTGATTGAACATTTGGGCAGTCAGCTCGGTGAATTGAGACGCCACGGCCCTTTGTAATATACCCTACAATTTCGTCACCAGGAACTGGGTTGCAGCAACGGCTGATACGGACTAGCAAGTTATCGACTCCTTGAATCACTACGCCGCCTTCATGCCGAACTTGGATTTTTTCTATTTCTTTTTTTGACTTCACTTCTAAAGTATCAATTTCTTGAGCACGTTTTTCACTTTCTCGAGCACGTCTTTCCTTTTCAGTTAGCCGATTAGCCACAGCCAAAGCTGTTACTTCTCCATAACCGATCGCTGCAAATAAATCGTCTTCTGTAGTGAAATTAAAGCGTTCTAAAAGGTTTTTCATATTTTGTTTGGTTAAAAACTCTTTTGGCAAAAATTGCATATCTTGAAGCTGTTTATCAAGCAAATCGCGTCCTTTGATGATGTTAGCTTCGCGATCTTGCAATTTAAAGAATCGTTTTATTTTGTTTTTTGCTTTGCTCGTTGAAACCACACTGATCCAGTCACGGCTTGGTCCATAGGAATTAGGTGAAGTCAGTACCTCAATGATATCTCCAGTTTTTAATTTGTAATTTAAAGGAACGATCTTACCATTAACTTTAGCTCCAATTGTTTTATTACCAATCTCTGTATGAATATTATAAGCAAAATCTAATGGACCGGCACCAGAAGGAAGTTCGCTGACATCGCCTTTTGGAGTGAAAACATATACTTTGTCTTTAAGAATGTCTCCTTTTACGCTTTCCATAAAGTCGCTGGCATCGTTCGCTTCATTTTGCAGCTCGATGATATCTCTAAACCAAGGTAAGTTTCCGCCGACTTCTGTATTGTCTAATTTTTTGGTAATGCCTTCTTTATAAGCCCAGTGAGCAGCCACACCATATTCTGCCACTTGATGCATTTCTTCTGTTCGAATTTGAACTTCGACAGGCTTGCCATTAGGGCCAATAACGGTTGTGTGAATGGATTGGTACATATTAGATTTTGGCATAGCAATATAATCTTTAAAACGTCCCGGCATTGGTTTCCAGCGCGTATGAACGGCTCCTAAAACAGCGTAACAATCTTTAATAGAATCAACGATGATTCGGATAGCCAGTAGATCGTAAATCTCATTAAATTGTTTTTTTTGATCCCGCATTTTACGGTAAACCGAATAAATGTGTTTTGGGCGACCATAGATTTCTGCATTGATATTCAATTCGTCAACAGAATCTTGGATTTTTTTGATCGTATTAGCGATATAGGTTTCTCGTTCTTCACGTTTAGAATTCATTAAGTGAACAATACGGTAGTACTGTTGAGGATTCAAATAACGCAAAGAAGTATCTTCCAATTCCCATTTTACTTTACTGATCCCTAAACGGTCAGCTAATGGAGCATAAATTTCTAATGTTTCATTTGCTATACGTCTTTGTTTATCTGGACGGTGAAACTTTAAAGTTCGCAAATTGTGCAACCTGTCAGCTAATTTGACCATGATCACGCGTATGTCCTTTGCCATTGCTAATAACATTTTACGATGGTTCTCAGCCTGTTGTTCTTCATGAGATTTAAATTCAATTTTTCCTAGTTTCGTCACACCATCGACCAACATAGCTACTTCTGGTGTAAACTCTCGCGCAATATCTTCAAAAGTAATATCAGTATCTTCAACAACATCATGCAAGAAACCTGTTGCCACAGTCACAGGATCCATTTTTAATTCGGCTAATATGCCTGCAACTTGAATGGGATGGATGATATAAGGTTCACCGGATTTACGGAGCTGCCCTTCATGAGCCATCGTTGCAAAGTCACATGCCTTCTTGACAAAAGCCACATGACTGCTATTCATATAAGTGATCGTTAAAGCAATCACTTCTTGTGCAGTATAATTTCTATTTTTGGGCATCTTGTCACCTTCTCTTCCAGTTGATTTTCTTTACAGTTCATTTTATTTCTATTTTAACCAATTTACTCTAACAGTATAAATAAACACTTGCTTGAGAGTGCCAGTTGTGTTAAATGCCTTCCTGCCATTATACCGTTAAATGAGGGTAAATTCAATCTGAAAACGTAGATGGTCACAAACTTAGGAACCAAAAATAAACATAATAAAAAAGCAAAGAACAAATAAATCGATTCTTTGCTTTTCCGTCTTCTTTTGTCCGAACTACTTAGCTACAATAGCAATGCCGTTTGATGAACCTAATCGTGTTGCCCCTGCTGCAATAAAAGCTTTCGCGTCCTCAGCAGTTCTTACACCACCGCTGGCTTTAACACCCATTTCTGGTCCGACAGTTGCTCGCATTAACGTGACATCTTCCAGAGTTGCGCCTCCAGTTGAAAAGCCAGTTGATGTTTTTACAAAATCAGCACCTGCTTTTTTAGCTAGTTCACAAGCTCTCACTTTTTCTTCGTCTGTTAGTAAACTTGTTTCAATAATAACTTTAGAAAGAGCTTTAGTTTTTGCTGCTTCTACTACTCCTTTAATATCGCGTTCCACTAATTCACTATCTTCGTCTTTTAAAGCACCAATATTGATCACCATATCAACTTCAGTTGCACCATTTTGGATAGCATTTCTAGCTTCAAAAGCTTTTAATTCAGGTGTGTTGGCTCCTAAAGGAAAACCAATCACTGTACATACTTTTACGTCGCTGTTTCCTAAAAATGCAGCTGCTTTTTTTACCCATGTCGGATTAACGCAAACAGACATAAAATCATACGTAACCGCTTCTTCGCATAATTGTCTAATCTGTTCTTCTGTTGCATCTGCTTTAAGTAGTGTGTGATCAATATATTTATTCAAATTCTCTGCCATTGCTAGTTCCTTCTTTCTTTAATCAGAATAGTATTTTCTTATCTATTATAGCTTGCTTTTCAGTAATATACAAAATATCAGTTGTTTTTGTTTAATTCGAACTGATAAGAGATAGCAGCCAATGCATATAATGGTGCTGTTTCCGTCCGAAGAATTCTTGGTCCTAAAGCACAAGGAAGCATCCCACTGTCAAATAAAGATGCGACTTCTGCATTACTTAATCCACCTTCAGGACCAAAGACAATCAGCAACTTGCTGCCTGGTTTTAATGAATTTAGGGTTTTGACAAAATTTTGTGTTTCACCTGTTTTTGCACTTTCTTCATACGCTACCAGACAGGCATCAAAAGAACTGCTGATTGTTAACAATTCTTTGAAAGAATGAACCCTTGTTATTTCTGGGAAAACAGAACGATGAGATTGTTCCGCTGCTTCTTGTGCTATTTTTTTTAAACGCAGCAGCTTTTTAGCGGCTTTTTTTTCATCCCATTTGGTAATAGAATAGGTAGCTTGAAAAGGAAGAAAACACGCTGCTCCTAATTCTGTTCCTTTTTGAACGATATAATCCAGCTTGTCTCCTTTAGGCAGCCCGCTAGCAATCGTTACGTGAATCGGCAATTCTGTTGTTGTATGTTCATCTTCTATCCATTTTAAGATAACAGCATCTTGTTCTATTGCCTTGATTTCTGCTTTAAATGCTCGCTGTTCAGGAAGAACCAAATAAACTTGGTTCCCAGGTTTCATTCGCATCACGCGAACAATATGATGGTATTGTTCGCCGGTAAGAGCGATCTCTGTAGTGTGATAATCTTCTACTGTTTCGGCAAGAAAGTAACGTTGCATCTTACTCCTCCTCAGCAGGTTTTTGTGCGATCACAGCAACCCAATCTTTCATTTGAAGAATTTGACTGATTTCAAACCCTTGCTCTCTTAAATGAGACAAAATCGTGTCCTTTTTTGATTCGATAATTCCTGAAGTTAAAAATAACCCATTTGGTTTCAAGGCTTCCCAGGCGTCCGGTATAAGAGGAACAATAATTTCTGCTAAAATATTAGCTACTACAATATCGGCTTTTATTTCTACTCCTTTAAGTAAATCATTAGCAGAAACTTGAATGTCTTGAGCATATTCGTTTAATTGAATATTATCATAAGCCGATTGAACAGCTACATCGTCTAAGTCATAAGCATATACTTTTCCTGCACCTAAAGCTTTAGCTGCAATACTTAACACACCTGATCCTGTACCAACATCTAAAATGGTTTCTTCCCCTATCATACTTGCTTCTAAAGATTGCAAAGATAAACGGGTGGTGGGATGTGTTCCTGTTCCAAAAGCCAATCCCGGATCTAATCGAATAATGCGTTCGTCTTCATACTTTGGTTCATAGTCTTCCCAACTCGGTACAACGGTCAAAAAACGAGTCACTTTCAATGGATGATAATATTTTTTCCAAGCGGTTGCCCAATTAGTTTCAGTCACTTCAGCAACTGTTAAAATATTGGGTTCAATAGCCAACCCTACTGTTGTTAATTTAAGGATGCGTTCTTTGATGTCTATTAAAATTTCCGGTAAAAAAAGTGTCTCTGGAAAATAAGCTTTAATAATAACACCTTCTGTTGAAAAATCTGCTTCATCTAATGCCCAGACTTGGCCTAACCCGTCATCAGGTACTTGTAAAAAATCCTGTCTATCTTCAATCGACACTCCTTGGGAACCTGCTTCAATTAAAATATTCGAAACAGCTTCTACCGCTTCATTTGCTGTCTGTACACTCACTTCTATCCATTTCATATTTTCAAAAGTCCTCCATCTAGGTTATGAGTTTAAAATTTTGGATAATCCACTCGTTCTTTATTATAACGGTTCGTATCTTTTGCTGTTTGGAGAGTGCTTTCAAAATTCGTTTCGTTCCACTCCATTTCAAACGTTTCAATTGCTGGATCAGTGGCAAAGTCTAATAAATCAGATTGTCCTTCTGTAACAACAATGCGCAACATTTTTACCACAGTATCTAAAAAGCCCTTTTCAATCCCTTTTTTTAAATCGAATGGGAAGGCGGCTAAATAATCGTCTAATCGAATCTTTGATTTTTCTGGATCATAAAAACAAATAATATCTTCAAACTGGATGATATTTTCTTTGTTGACCGTGCCTTCTACATCTTGAACAACCAAATCAGGTACTGTTTCAGCATAGATAGTAAACGCTACTTCAATCGTGTGCTGTCTTTTATTCCAATGCACAGCCCAATCAAATTCTAAATGACTTTCTTCCATAATTGTTTCTAAATAATCTATGACGTCTTGTTTTGCCATTTTGTCCACTCCTCTATTTTAATGATCCGTTTCAATTTTTCCTTCCCAACCTAAGTCGTTATCTGTCTTGCCTTTGATTCTGGAAACGTACGGATTTCCGATAACTGTATACCGGAGTAAAGCATCTGTCCATTCACCTTTATTGGGAATCCCAATTCTAGCTGAGACTCCAATTTCTTTTGGAATTCTGCGGTGTGTTTTTGACAAATATAAAGGCGGCTCGTTGATTGAAGCTCCATCGTCGCTTTTATCGATCGCCAGGGCTTTTGTCAGTTTTCCGGGCCCATCTGTCAACGTTATTCCATATTTACCGCGGCGTTCTTCCATCAGTTCAATACCTGTATAAGGTTCAATCGCCCGGATCAAGATGGCTTGCGGTATACCGGCTTCTTGCACGACTAAATTGAGCATTTGGTGGGTATGCATAGAATAAATGTAAATCGTTCCTGCTTCTTTATACATCGAAGCTAACCGTGGTGTTTTTTTTAAACCGTAACTATGAGCTGCAGCATCTATTTCGCCTAAATAAGCTTCTGTTTCTACGATCCAGCCTGAACAAATTCCTTCTTCAGTCTTTTTAATTATCAAACAACCCAACAGTTCTTGCGCAATCTCTTCAGTTGTTTTAGTTGGATCAAGCCAAAAAGTCATTAAATTTCCTCACCTATCTTAAATAATCTGATCTTTTATAAAAATGTCTTCAGTTATAAGTATACAACAAATTAGACCAGTTCTGTATAGAAAAGCCCGTTAAACAACTAAAAAAGACGCAGGTTAGTTAAACCTGCGTCATCTTTATTTTTTTAGACATTCTTATTCGTTTTCAAAAGAAAATAACTTATCTTTTGTTTTTTCGAACGTTTCAGAAAGACTAGACACAGCATGTTTTGTTGTTACATGCCGGGCAATCTTAACAGAATGATCGCCGATTCGTTCTAAACTGGACACTATATCAATAAATAAAATTCCGTCTCCTGGTTTTTCTGAACCGTTATTGATAGATTCTATATACTTCTTACGTAATTTTACTTCCATCTCATTGATCAAAGGATCTTGTTCAAGAACTTTATGAGCCAACTTTTCATTGTCTTCCTCATATGCACGAACAGCCATCTTTACTATCAACTCTACCATTTTAAACATACTGATGACGTCTGTATCGTAAAGTGAACGTTTTTCTCCATTGGAGCGTCCTTTTTCTTTGCTTTTCGCTTTTTTATCTATTTTAAGAACTTCCTTAACATTATTGGCTATGTTTTCGCTATGGTCTCCAATACGCTCCAGGTATTTTGTAATATCAATCAAAGCACTTAGTTCATTTGATTCTGCAATAGTTAATTTTTCTGCCGAAACAATCATCAAATACTCAGTAAGCCGCTGATCGATATTGTTAACGGCTTCTTCTAAATGATTAACTGTAGACAAATCATTTTCATTTTGTTCTCGATAATAACTGAACGCATGATGAAACTCCTCTATAGCAAATTTACTCATTTGGTTGATTTCTAATTTTGCTTGGTTAAGAGCCACATTAGGAGAAGTTTGAATGACTTTCGTGTCCAAATTTTTTGTGTCGTATTCCACTACGGCATCTTTTCCAGGTATAATTTTTTCCATTAAAGCTGCGATATTGCTGATAAACCAAACTTGAATCAAAACATTTATAATATTGAATAAACCATGTGCGAATGCAATCTGCAGAGCAGGATTTAAATTCAATCCTTGACTGACCAAAATGACCAAGCTTGTAAATGGTTTGAGGAAAATAAGGAAAACGACCGTGCCTACAATATTAAAAAAAACATGTGCCCCTGCTGTACGTTTAGCAGCAGTACTGGCTCCAATAGTAGCTAAAATAGCAGTAATCGTTGTTCCAATATTATCACCAAATAAGACTGGCAGAACCGCTCCTAGCGAAATACTGCCTTGCATATAAAGTTTCTGCAAAATACCGACGGTTGCGCTGGAACTCTGCATAACTAATGTCATTCCTGTTCCTGTAAAAACTGCAAATATAGGGTGATGAGATAAATTGACCATTAAATCATTAAAAGCTGCAACTTCTTCAAGAGGAGCCATGCCGCTTCCCATTAATTCTAGTCCATAAAATAAAGCTCCAAAACCAAACATAATTTGTCCCATATTATTAATAAACTGCTTTTTAAAGAAAAAGAGTAAAATAGCTCCTACTCCTAATATAGGCAAAGCGTATTCTCCGATATTGATTCCTATAATAAACGCGGTAATTGTTGTTCCAACATTGGCTCCCATAATAACGCCAATAGCTTGACGAAGTGTCATGAATCCAGCACTTACTAAACCGACTGTTAAAACAGTTGTTCCTGAGCTACTCTGTATTAAGGTGGTGACCAATATTCCTGTTAAGACAGCTTTTAAAGGTGTAGACGTAAATCGGTTCAATAGTTCGCGTAAACTGTCTCCAGCAGATTTTTGCAACCCATCTCCCATAATCTGAATTCCGAACAAGAAAATCCCGAGTCCGCCTAAAAACTGAAACAACATTAATTTGACATCCAAATCTTTTCCTCCATTTCAAAGCGATGCTTTTTCAATCAAGCGTTTTCGTCAAATAAAATAACCAACGCTTAAACTTCCTTTTCTATTATCTAGAAACCAACCTTATTAATCAATAGTTTTTTACAAAATAACCCGCAAATTTGTCTGGTTTTTGAAGCAGGGTTAAGTTGAATCGTTAAATACTGAAAAAAAGGACGAGAATTTTTTCTCAGCCCTCTTTTCTATGTTTAGTTTAACGTTAAGGCCGCTCATCTCTCCCATTAATAACAAGTTCTTTAAATACAGAACTAAGCGAATCTTCAATAATCAAATCAAAAACAGCTGGATACTGAATGGTTGTCCGATTTAATAAGACCACTGCATCTCCACTAAAGTAATGAATCAAACTATTAGCCGGATAAACAGATAAAGAGGTTCCCGCAATAAGTAACAGATCAGCTTTTTCAATCGCAGTCTTACTCATTAGTAAGGCTGTTTGGTCTAACATTTCACCATAGAGAACAACATCTGGACGAACTATGCCATTGTCATCCGGACATCTGGGAATCCCTTTATCATCTTGTTTTAAATCAAGTAAAGAATACTGTCGTCCACAAGTTAAACAAGTATTTTTTAACGTAGTTCCATGAAGTTCTAAAACATTTTTACTTCCAGCCATTTGATGCAATCCATCGATATTTTGTGTGATAATCGTGACATCTTTCCCTTTTGCTTCAAGTTCAGCTAAGTAAAGATGGGTTACATTAGGAACGGCTTCTGGGTACACTAAGTGTTCAAAATAATAGTTAAAAAAATCTTCCGGTTGTTCCTTTAAAAACTAATCGCTAACGATATCTTCCGGTTGATAAGTTTGACCAGAATCTTGATTAAACAAGCCATTGACGGAACGGAAATCAGGTATACCACTTTCCGTTGAAACACCCGCACCTCCAAAAAAGACCACACGATCAGCTTGTTTAATTAATTTTTTTAATTGCATAAGTTTGTTTTGCATATCCTTCCTCTTTTCTTATGTTTTTGTTTTAAATCAGCAATAAAAGAAGGGTATAACCCACTACACCTGTTAAAAAGCTACTTAAACTACTTTTTTGTTCTTCTGGTAATTCTTCTTTCAGCACATTTAGAATAACTCCTCCAGCTATAAAAGCCTGCAAAATCGATAGTACAAATTCATTCAATTCTGTCAACGCTCCTATCAGCCAGCCTAAAATAGGAGCTGCTGATAAAATAAGTCTGACATATTTGTCATAAGCTTCTTTATGATCTCTTCTAAGACTCCAATCATTCGTTATAAAATGTACTCCTAATGCTAGAAAATAAAAGAGTATACCGAAAGAACTTTTGTATTCTTCTCTGATTAAAAGATACCCAATAACAGCGTTATAGATAAAAAAAGAACCCATATGAATCCAAAATACGCCAGAATCTGCTTCTTCTGGGTTCTTTAAGTAACTGCTTTTCCGCGATATTTTGACTAAACGTTCCAAGGCATAAAATAGAACTAATCCTATTAAAGCGATGATGTAGATATGATTCTCAATATGCCGCCAACTGCTTTGTTGTAGTTTTTCAGTGACAATTTGTTGATAGTCATTTAATTGGGGCAACAAATGCACGAAAACATAAGAAACAGCTACTCCAGCAGAAAGTGATAAAAACCTGCTGCGTGGTACACGATTAGCAAATTGCATATATTTAGAAGAAAAGTGAATGAACGCGAATCTTACAGCACAAATAAAACTAACCACGAAATACATTGAACTCCTCCTCTCCATTTTTTTCAGTAACGCTGTATTTTTTACAATAGTGCTCTTATTTAGGATAAGCTTTAACTCTATTAAAATCAAAAAAAAGAGCTGAATCACTAGTTGATCTGCTCATTTTAAAACTATTTTGGCAAAGGGCCCATTATTTTCATTTTTTTACTAATTTAGTTGTATTTCTAATTGAAAACCTAGGAATTTTCCTAAAAAAATACCTATCAAAACCCTACAAAATTATAATTATAGGAAAATGATAGGCAAATCAGCTTTTCATACTATTTAATTTTTGAAAAACGCTATTATCTCAACGTTTTACTCGTCGTCCATTTTGAGAACAGACATGAAGGCCTCTTGCGGTACTTCTACGGATCCGACTTGTTTCATCCGTTTTTTACCAGCTTTTTGTTTCTTCAATAGTTTTTGTCGACGGGTCACATCGCCACCATACAATTTTGCTGTAACGTCTTTACGTAATGCTTTGATGTTTGAACGAGCAACAATTTTTTGTCCGATGGCTGCTTGAACTGGGATTTCAAATTGTTGTCTTGGTATAATCGTCTTCAATTGATCAACGATAGCTTTTCCACGGTTAAAAGCAAAATCTTTATGCACAATAAAACCTAAAGCATCAACTTTCTCACCATTTAATAAAATATCCATTTTAGATAGATTACTCTTCTTATAGCCGATCATTTCATAATCTAAAGAAGCATATCCCTTAGTGCTTGATTTCAATTTATCAAAGAAATCATAAACGATTTCTGATAAAGGAATTTCATAGACAACGTTTACTCTATTGTCATCAAGATAGTCCATTGTTAAGAAATCTCCACGTTTGCGTTGGGAAATTTCCATGACAGCTCCAACGTAATCATTTGGGACCATAATGGTTGCTTTTACATAAGGCTCTTCAATCGATTCGATAACACCTGGTTCAGGCATTTCAGCTGGATTAGCCACGGTTTTTTGTGTACCATCTGTTAAGTTTGCATGATAGATAACGGATGGAGCAGTTGTGATCAAATCCAAATTGAATTCACGTTCCAGCCGTTCTTGAATAACGTCCATGTGTAAAAGTCCTAAGAATCCGCAACGATACCCAAACCCAAGTGCTTGAGACGTTTCAGCTTCAAATTGTAAGGCTGCATCATTTAATTGCAGTTTGTCTAAAGCGTCTCTTAAATCACCATAACGTGAAGAATCGATCGGATACATTCCGCAATAAACCATCGGATTCAATTTCCGATAGCCTTCTAATGACTCTGCAGCAGGATTATCAGCTAAAGTGATCGTATCCCCAACTCGTGTATCTTGGATCGTTTTGATATTTGCTGTAACATATCCAACATCCCCGACCATTAAGAATTCACGCTTGATTGGTTTAGGAGAAAAGATGCCCACTTCAGATACTTCAAAAGTTTTTCCGTTACTCATTAACTTCATTGTATCTCCAGGTTTGATCATCCCTTCCATAACACGAATATTCAATACTACTCCACGATATGCATCGTAAGCTGAGTCAAATATCAAAGCTTTCAAAGGGCTATCTGTGTCGCCTATTGGAGCAGGAACTTTTTCGACGATTTGTTCCAAGATATCTTCGATCCCGATACCGGCTTTAGCACTTGCTAAAACAGCTTCGCTTGCATCGATCCCAATCACATCTTCGATCTCAGCACGGACACGTTCTGGATCTGCAGCTGGCAAGTCAATTTTATTGATTACCGGTATGATTTCAAGGTCATTGTCTAAAGCAAGATACACGTTTGCTAAGGTTTGTGCTTCAATTCCTTGTGCCGCATCTACGACTAGAATAGCCCCTTCACACGCTGCCAAACTTCTTGAAACCTCATACGTAAAATCGACGTGACCCGGCGTGTCTATCAAATGCAAAGTATACATTTCGCCGTCTTTTGCTGTGTAGTTTAATTCAATAGCGTTTAATTTAATAGTGATACCACGTTCACGCTCTAAATCCATAGAATCCAATAATTGAGCTTGCATATCGCGATCAGCAACCGTATGAGTCATTTGAAGAATACGATCTGCTAAGGTTGATTTTCCGTGGTCGATATGAGCAATAATGGAAAAATTCCGAATTCTTTTTTGTCGTTCAATTAAATCATTTTTATTCATTCAATTAAAGCCTACTTTCATGTTTTATTCCAAAAAGTGTCATTTTAAATTATAACAGTGAAACTACAGAATTACAACGTTTTACAGAGGTCGGTTAGTGTCAAGATATTCTCGGTAAAATTACAAAAAAGATGAAATCACTTTTTATCTCTAACAATTATAGCGTTTGTCGCTGTTTTGTTCGGTTTTTATTTGTTGTTTTCTCGCAAATCCTTGACAAGGGGGCCCATTTCCCTTGAACCCTATTACCTATTCCTTTTAAAAAATTTAAACACGTCTCTGCCATCAGTCTACCAAGGGAAAACCCCTTATCAAGAACCGAGTCGTATCGTGCACAGCACGATCTCCACTCTTTTGCTGGTTAATAGTTAAAAATAGCACTCAAGTTTCCCGTGCTGCTGGAACGACTTACATGAGGAATCGATCCATGACGGACACCCTCATGAGTTTGGTGGGGTACTTTTTTATGGGCTGCCTTAAGGGCAGCTTTATAAGACGCACTGGCTTGTTTCTTATACTCCGGCTGCTGTTCAATGATGGCTCGATCTAAAGTTCCGTTTTTTAAACCCTCGATCACATAAACGACATGGGTCAGTCCTTTTTTAGACCAATACTTTCCTTGGCCTTTTACACGATAGCTATAAGGACGGTGGTTGCTCTCACAAGTTCCAATACCGTGAGCTGCTTCTCCCAGCCCTCGTTTATAAATGGGCGTCAAATACTCCCAGTTTCTTGAAAGGTAGCCTCTTAATCGTCTGATTTGCTCTTCTAGTTGGGCTGCTTGTTCGTCTCCGATGATACTCTCAGCTGTATCTAAAACAGCTTCGACTGCTTCCCGCTCGTGATCTTGGATGGCTTTTTTTAGAGGAGATTGTAACTCAGGAACGAAGTTCAGTCGTTGTTTGATCTTTTGATTCACATGATACGTATCTCGTACATGTTCATGACGCAAGCAGCCTTGAACGACCGCATTAAATTTATCGAATTCATATCCAGAACCTCCATCACTGTTTGAAATGACAAGCGTATTCGTTAAGTCATAGTTGAGATAAAGGTAGTTTTGCACGAGACTCCAAGCCACTTCAGTACTGTCTGTGGAAGAGAAGTAATGCGTTCCTGTTAAACGAGTTCGTTTGCCGTTTTTTTCGACTCCTTCGGCAATTTGGATCCGATGGATCTCTCCACGTTTCTTTTTGATTTCTTTATACATCAGCCCATCGCCTTCTATGTACAGGAAAGGAACGTTCTTTTTCTCTTTCGGCTCAGTCAGTTTAGTGACGTCTAAAAGATGATTTTCTGTGTAATTCTGTTGAAACTCTCCCACTGTATCCAAGACGGCTTTGACTTTTGTATGGCTGATCGTAAAAGGCGTTAATAAGGCCGTTGCTTGTGCTGTTTTTCTTAATACTGTGCCGGAGGCGATCTCCGCAATGTTCCGTAAAAGAAGAGGAGAGAAGGTTTCTCTTGAAATAAAGCCCATTTCTTTATCTAATGGATAAAGTGCTTTTTCCATTTCTTTTTTCATTCTTCTTCGCTTGAATGTAACTTTTCCAAAAAGAAACTGAATCGTACGAAGATCTCTTTTCTCGATTCTATAGCCTTGTTTCTTATATTCTTCTGCTAATCCATCATCGATATACTCTAAAATAAGCTGCATAATGTCGCTGATTTTATTTGAAAAATAAACTTGTAATTTTCTTTCTGCATCGATTCCATCATTGGAACCCTTTATTATTTCGATAATTTCTGTTAAACTAATTTCCATGGAAAGTCATCCTCTACGATTATATTTAGGCGTACGAACCTATAATTGTATTGTAATGACTTTCCTCTTTTTTTGTCAATTTCATAAAAAAACAAGAATTGTTCGGCTTTGAATGTTTTAAATTCTCTACCACCAAAAATTTTACACTAAGCAGAGGTCGACTTGTTCCTAAAGAAAAACCTAAGCAAAAATGCTTAGGTTTTTCTTTCTTTAATTTGTTTATTTTCGATCTTTTTTAAAAGCATCTTTTACTTTTCCAAAAAGACTTTCTTCTTGTTCCGTTACTTCAATCCCGCTAGCTTTTGCAAACTCGCGTAAGATGTCTACTTGCTTATTAGACAAGTCTTTTGGAGTGATCAATTTAACTGTGACATGTTGATCCCCGTTACCAGTTCCTCTTAGTCGCGGTGCTCCTTTGCCTCTTAAACGGAAATTAGTTCCTGTTTGGGTTCCAGCTGGAACCTTCAGTTTAACTTTTCCATGAACTGTCGGTACTTCTATCTCATCCCCTAAAGCGGCTTGAATAAAACTAATAGGTAACTCATAGTAAATTTCTGAACCTTCACGATCATATAAGTCACTCGGTTTCACATGGAAAACCACATATAAATCACCATAAGGTCCACCATTTTTACCCACTTCGCCTTGTCCATTTAAGCGCATTTGGTTTCCATCTTCAACACCGGCTGGTACCGTTACTTTAACAGAATGTCTTTTCTTCACACGTCCAGAACCATGACAAGTTGGACATTTTTCTTTGATTTCTTTTCCTGTTCCGTTACACACATCACAGGTTTGGCGAGTCATCACACGGCCAAGCGGTGTGTTGCGTTCCACATTAAGCGTACCAGAACCATGACATTTTGTACAAGTAACAGGATGGGTGCCAGGCTTCGAACCTTCTCCATGACAAGTTCCACATTCATCTTCTCGGTTGTATTGAATAGTTGTTTCTTTTCCAAAAACAGCTTCTTCGAATTCTAAGTCCATCCGATATTGAAGGTCTTCTCCTTGACGTGGAGCATTAGGGTTAGCTGAACGCCCACCGCCTCCGAAAAAGGATTCAAAAATATCTTCGAAACCACCGCCGCCAAAGCCGCCGCCTCCGAAGCCACCACCGAAACCGCCGCCACCAGCTCCAAAGTTTGGATCAGTACTTGCGTGTCCGTATTGGTCATAAGCAGCTCGCTTGTTTGCATCGCTCAAAACTTCATATGCTTCTGAGATTTCTTTGAATTTTTCATCTGCATCTGCTTCTTTATTAATATCTGGATGGTATTGTTTAGAAAGCTTACGATATGCCTTTTTGATCTCTTGATCTGTCGCACTTTTCGAAACTCCTAATACCTCATAATAATCTCTTTTTGCCATGATTTCCCTCCATTGTCACAAAAGATACTGTTTATCTTCAGTCTACACTCCAATTAGCCTTTATGAGCATAGCATATCTAGAAGAAAAAGCCAAAAGCATTTTGCCTTGGCTTTTTACTTCATCATCCAATTTGTTGATTATTGGTTGTCGTCTACTTCTTCAAAATCAGCATCAACGACATCATCTTCTCCGGCTTGTGCACCTTCAGGATTAGCTTCAGCTTGTGCTTGAGCTGCTTGTTCATAAAGTTTGACGGTCAAAGCTTGTACAATTTCATTTAAAGCATCACGTTTAGTTTTCATTGCTTCTAAATCATTTGCTTCTACTGCAGCTTTTAGTTCATCACGAGCATCTTCGGCTTTTTTAACTTCAGCTTCGTCTACTTTTCCTTCTAGTTCTCCTAAAGTTTTGTCTACTTGGAACAATAATTGGTCTACTTCATTGCGTAAGTCTACTTCTTCTTTACGATTTTTGTCGGCTTCAGCATTAGCTTCAGCATCTTTAACCATGCGTTCGATTTCTTCATCAGTTAAACCAGATGAAGATTTAATTGTGATTGTTTGTTCTTTTTGAGTACCTAAGTCTTTAGCACGCACGTTAACAATACCATTTTTATCGATATCAAACGAAACTTCAATTTGAGGGATTCCACGCGGTGCTGCAGGAATATCTGTCAATTGGAAACGACCTAAAGTTTTGTTGTCTGCTGCCATTGGACGTTCACCTTGTAAAACGTGTACGTCTACAGCTGGTTGATTGTCTGCTGCTGTTGAGAAGACTTGTGATTTACTTGTAGGAATCGTTGTGTTACGGTCGATTAATTTTGTGAATACGCCGCCCATTGTTTCAATTCCTAATGATAAAGGAGTAACGTCTAGTAAAACGATGTCTTTTACATCTCCAGTAAGCACTCCTGCTTGAATAGCAGCTCCCATTGCTACAACTTCGTCTGGGTTAACTGATTTGTTTGGTTCTTTTCCAGTTTCTTTACGTACAGCTTCTATAACAGCTGGAATACGTGTAGAACCTCCAACTAAGATAATTTCATCTACTTCTGAAGCAGAAATTCCAGCATCTTTTAAAGCTTGGCGAACGGGTTGTTTCGTACGATCTACTAAGTCATAAGTTAACTCGTCAAATTTCGCACGTGTTAAGTTGATTTCCAAGTGCAATGGACCAGCTTCACCAGCTGTAATAAATGGTAAGCTGATTTGCGTAGAAGATACACCTGATAAGTCTTTCTTAGCTTTTTCAGCAGCATCTTTCAAACGTTGAACAGCCATTTTGTCTTTTGATAAATCAATACCGTTTTCTTTTCTAAATTCTTCAACTAAATAAGCAATAATTTTTTCGTCAAAATCATCTCCACCTAAGTGGTTGTCTCCAGCAGTTGAAAGAACATCAAAAACGCCATCGCCTAATTCAAGGATAGAAACGTCAAATGTACCACCGCCAAGGTCAAATACAAGAACTTTTTCTTCTTTGTCTGTTTTATCCAAACCGTAAGCTAGCGCTGCTGCAGTAGGTTCATTGATGATACGTTCTACTTCTAAACCAGCGATTTTACCAGCGTCTTTAGTTGCTTGACGTTGTGCATCGTTGAAATAAGCAGGAACAGTAATAACAGCTTTGTCTACTTTTTCTCCTAAATAACTTTCAGCATAACCTTTTAAATATTGTAAAATGGTTGCTGAAATTTCTTGAGGTGTATATTTTTTCCCTTCAACATCAACCGTATAGCCTGCTTCTCCGATATGGCGTTTGATTGAGCTGATTGTATGCGGGTTTGTGACTGCTTGACGCTTAGCTACTTCTCCTACTTGCATTTCTCCATTTTTAAATGCCACAACAGATGGAGTTGTACGATTTCCTTCTGGATTTGCAACAATTTTTGCTTCTCCGCCTTCTAAAATAGCTACTGCTGAATTTGTTGTACCTAAGTCAATACCAATTATTTTACTCATAATATATTACCTCTCTTACATTTTTTAGTTTTTTAATTTTTAACAACTAATTAATTAATTTATTGAGCTACAATGACCATTGCAGGTCTTAGAATACGCTCTTTTAAAGAATAACCTTTTTGAAATACATTTACAACTGTATTGGCTTCTTGCCCTTCTTCTAAAGGAGCGGTTTGAATAGCTTGGTGATAGTTAGGATCAAAAGGTTGGTTTAAAGGATCAATGACTTCTATTCCTTCATGTTCTAATGCCGTTTTGAAAGAATCCATGACCATTTCTAGCCCTTTTTTCAAATTTTGTCCTTCTTCATCCGTCACTTCAATTGCTAGCGCTCTTTCTAGATTATCGATTACTGGCAATAATTCTGTTGCTAAAGATTGCGAACGGTATTTTGCAGCATCTTCTTTTTCTTTTTGATTGCGTTTACGTATATTAGCCAGTTCAGCTTGTAGACGCAAATATTGGTCTTCTTTTTCAGCTAAATCTGCTTTTAATTGTGTTACTTCATCTACTTGATTTTCTTCACTGGCTTCTTTTGAGTTTTCTGGCTGCTTATTCAGTTCAACAGCTTCGTCAACCACTTCTTCATTTACTGTTTCTTTTTGTTTCTCAGTCATTGTCTATAACTCCTTTTTGATTAGTCTTCCATTGAATGGTAATAGTCCATTACTTTTTTTGAAAGCTCATTTCTAAATACATCCACTAAACTAATCATTTTTGAATAAGGCATGCTGGTAGGCCCCAATAAAGCAATCAATCCTGTTCCATAACCTCTAACGTGATAACCTGCCGTAATCAAACTGAATTCGCTGAGCAAATCTTCATCTAGTTCTTGGCCAATCCTAACTTCGATTCCATCATGGTGAGGAGTCAATAAATGAGCTAAATCATGTTGGTCATCCATTAATGAATAGATAGATTTGAATTTTTCAACGCCTAATCCCATGGAATAATCCAACATATTCATTCGGCCTCCTACGTGTATTTGATCACGACCGGCTTGAAGAATGATATTGTCCAGAATCGTGACGATTCCTGCTGTTGATTTAGCGTATTTATTAATTAGTATAGGGATTTCAGTTTCCAGCTTTCGAAATACCTCTATCAAGGTATGGCCTACTAACTGTTCATTAAAAATATTCACCATTTTTTCTAAATCACTTGGTTGAATGGTTCTTGGTAAAGAAAAAACTTGATTTTCTACGTGTCCTTTATCAGTAACTAAAATAACCATTACACGGTGTTCATTCAAAGGAACGAGACGAAACCCGGTTAATTTGCTTTCCTTTAACTCAGGTCCCAAAGAAATAGCTGTGTAACTAGTTAATTGTGAAAGAACTTCCGCAGATTGGACAACAATTTCATCTAACTGATGGAAATCATTACTAAATGAGTTTTTAATTGTCATCAAGTCTTTCTTTTGGATTTCCATCGGATGAATCAAATGGTCGACGTAAAAACGGTACCCTTTAATTGAAGGAATTCTCCCTGATGAAGAATGCGTTTTTTCAATAAAACCTAATTCTTCCAAATGAACCATTTCATTCCGAATCGTAGCAGAACTAAATTCCAAACCCGCTTCTGTCATTAATGTTTTAGAACCAATTGGTGTTCCATAATTTGTGTAGAGAATTATGATGGATTTTAGTATGAGAATTTGCCTTTCTGTTAACATATTGCATCACCTCTTTTTTAGCACTTGGAACTAAAGAGTGCTAACACAAGTATTAATTTACCAAATATGCAGTGAATTGTCAACGATTTAACTTCAATTTTTATAATTCTTCTTTTTCGAAATAAGGCGTTCTTGTTTCCTGTTCGTTTTATTTTCATTTCCATACCCTATCAAGTAACGTCGTTTTTAATTAAAGGCAAAAAAATTTATAAAACCCTTACTCTAGTAAAAAAACAGCCACTACACACTAACGTCGCTGTTTTTTAAAGATACTTTATTCAATTTATTTGAAATAGTTCAGGGTATCTAGTTCATCTTGTTTTAGCTGTTCGATCAATGCTTCCATTGAATCAAATTTTAATTCATCTCTTAAATAATGGTGCCACAAAACTGTTACTTTTTCTCCATAAATATCTTGTTCAAAATCCAAAATATAGACTTCGACCGTTAAAGGCCGATTGGCTTCAAATGTGATGTTGTGACCGATAGAAGCCATTCCTAAAAACCATTTTTTTCCAACACGGATTTTTACTGCATAGACACCTACACGAGGTAAACGCACATTCTTTGTTACTTCAATATTGGCTGTTGGAAACCCGAGTAAACGTCCACGCGCATCTCCATGAACAACTCGACCAGCAGTTTCGTAAATATATCCAAGTAAACCATTAGCTTCTTCAATGTTCCCGCTATCTAAACATTTTCTAATCCGAGTTGAACTAATTTTCGATTCTTCATTCATTTGTTTTTCAACTACTACAATTTCAAATCGATCATCAGCATAACTGGGCAACTGTTCCATTGAAGCAATTTCTTTTTTGCCATAAGTATAATCGAAACCGGCTACTACTACTTTGGCATGTAATCCTACAATGTATTGATCTACAAATAGTTGTGGTTTTAAAGCTGCAAAAGCAGATGTAAAATCAACTTCATATAAAATGTCTACTCCTAATTCAGCCATCATCGCTTGTTTTTTTTCAACTGTTGATAAATAAAGCATATCTTCCACCGCAATTTTTTTGAAAACAATTGATGGGTGCTGATTAAACGTCATCACTGCTAATTTGTATTTTTTTTCTGCAGCTATTTGTTTTGCTCTGCCTATGACTTCTTGATGTCCTTTATGAACACCATCAAAAAAACCAAGTGCCAGTACAACATCTCCTGCTGGAATTTGATCTTGTGTATAAGGATGGTGCAATTTTATAATTTCCATGATTAAAAAACTCCTTTATTGAAATTTACGTAAACCTTTGACTGGTTTTAAAAGGTTTTCTTTAGTTGGGTGTTTATCGTAAATACTCCATGCTTGATTTTGGTACATGACTACTACCGGAAAATCGGTTTGTTCTCCAAAAGCAGCTAAAGGCAGGACAGCTCCATTTTTGACTTTATCCCATAACGCTTGATCGATATGAGTGGAAGCGAGTTCTTTCAGACCATACTCTAATGGAAATAGCGCTTCTTGAATGGTACCGTTAGCTGCTTTTTCAGCAACTTGGTCTAGCGTCAAACAGTCGCTGGCTTTAAAGGTGCCGCTTAAGATGCGTGTTAAATCAGACATATGCGCTGGATAACCAAGGGCTAGGCCTAAATCAACCGCCAATGTACGAACGTATGTCCCTTTGCCGCAATCCACTTCGAATCGCCAAGAAACCGTATGCGCTGCTTCATCTAACACAGGCTCAGAAGTACGGATAAACCGTTTTATAGTCGCTTTTCTGCTCGGACGTTCCACAGTTTCACCAGCTCGTGCATATTCATATAACCGTTTTCCATTCACTTTAACTGCCGAAAACATAGGAGGCGTTTGAAGAATAGTACCTTCCATCGCGGCCATCGCTTGATCGATTGCTGTTACTAACGGTACTTCATTCATTTGAACCTGTTCTACAATGTCCCCACTGCTGTCTTCTGTTGTGGTAGAAAAACCTAATGTAATCTCACCGATGTAGCCTTTACCCGTCTCCATCATGTATTCAACAACTTTTGTAGCATTTCCAATGCAAATAGGCAAGACTCCGTCTACATCTGGATCTAATGTGCCCGTATGGCCAATTTTTTTTGTTTTTAATATTTTACGCAATTTAAATACACAGTCATGACTTGTCATGCCACGTTCTTTCCATAATGGGAGAATACCTTCCATATTAGATCCCTACTTTCCATTTTTAACTTTATCAGTATACCATATTTCAAAGTTTCGCGAAAATACCTAAGAGAATCTTGTGCAAAACTAAAGCTTCTAATGCACAAGATGGAGTAAATTTTCTAGAAAACCTGAAGGAAAAAGCAGTAAAATAGTTTATAAATGTTATTGAAGAGAAGTCCAAATGAAATTAATTAAAATTGTGTCAGATTCAACTGTTCAATTATCAAAAGAGGAACAAGAGAAATACGAGATTACTATTATTTCTTTT
This sequence comes from Carnobacterium mobile DSM 4848, assembly GCF_000744825.1. NCBI lineage: Bacteria > Bacillati > Bacillota > Bacilli > Lactobacillales > Carnobacteriaceae > Carnobacterium > Carnobacterium mobile. The sequence continues at coordinate 407,191 of NZ_JQMR01000001.1, read as the reverse complement.
CTCTCAATGATTGAAGAAGAACTGTATTATGATTACCTAACTGCAAAAAACCGCTAGCTCACTATTACCAAAATCAGTTCAACCTGCAGTCGGACAGTTCACTGAACTTTGGGCTGCTATGTCTAAGATTAGTAGCTGTTTTAGAAGAAATAAAATCCACAACCTTGTAGACTGATTCTCGTAACGAAAAAAAGCTGCCTTTCTTTTTGAAAGGCAGCCGTTTTTCGTTACGAGTCATTTACTTTTCAATCACAATAAACTCTTTTTCGCGCATTTCTAATAATAAAGGATTTTCCTTAACTGTTTCCCATTTCACAGTTCGTCGGAATTGTTCGCGTTTTGTTTCTTCACCATCCCAACAACTATAAAGTTCTACTTTATTCGTGTCTTCAAAACAGTTATTTAAGACATACAGCAAACCTTGTTGTTGCGTAGCGTTTACTGCACGTGCGTCATCCATCATTTTAAGGTACTCCATCACGTTTGCTGTCGTAAAACCTTCCGGCACTTCTGTATCATTCTCAATCGGTTCCCATACAGGAAAATCAGAGGTTTGGTATACAAACGGAGAATTAAAATGCTTTAAGATTGCTCCTTTTTTTACTTCTTCAAGAATCTCAAAAGTTCCTACAATTTCTGCTTCTGTATCATAGAATTCGATTTGTTCCATCGTAATGGAAGCATCTTGCGTTTGGTTTTGAATGTAGCTTAATACCATTTCATCTGTTACTCCTGGATCTAAGGTATCACGCGCAATTAATGCTACGGTATTTGAATTTTCTGGAGCATGTGTAGGTAACACTTTTTCAACTCCAATATATGAATATAAAGTCATCTCGACTGCCTCCTATCATTATGAACCATTAAAGTATAACAGATTTTCTGTTTTCTACCTAGCAACCCGAACAAGAAAAGCGGGACAAACCCATCTTGCCCTCCGTAAAAATAGGAAATACGACTTGTGGAGCAACGCTTCTTTCATCGCCTTATACTGGCATTCTAAGAGATGAATCTCTTAAAGCACCAGCAAATGAGCATACTGCGCAATTGCTGGAAGACTTCCAGCTTTAGCTGTTTACACGGTTACGGTATGCGAAATGCAGCGTAGAAGTCGACTAGTATAAAGCACGCATAGCGTGACTTTAGGCCTTTTAGTCCTCTTTTTTACGAGAGGTCAGGGCTTGAACGCTAGACAGTGAATGCAAAACAACTTATAATACCCTACTGTAAACGAGTAGGAGGAACCTTACGGTTCCGACCTCTCACACCACCGTACGTACCGTTCGGTATACGGCGGTTCAATAACTTGAGTATCTTGTTTGGGCAGACGCATACAGTTGGGATAAATCTTTTAATCCCCACTTTATGAGTCTGTCTTTTGTTATAGCTGTATGAATAATGTGGTTTTTGGATGTTCTCCAGTACCCTTTTCGAGAAGCAGCTAATTTTAATGCGTCATCATGTTGGATACCATATCTTTTTAACATAGTATAACGTGTTTTAACTTTCTTCCATCGTTTCCAGATAAGTTGCCGAAGCCTGTGGTTTAACCAGGATTGTGTTTCTGCTATAAAGGTTTTCATATAACTGATACCATAATAATTAATCCAACCAACGGTAACTTGATTAATCTCTTTTACAATGTTCAGGAAAGTTCCTGGTCGTTTACGACTAGTTAGTTTTTGAAGTTTGTCTTTGAATCTTCGTTGTGCCGACTTAGCAGGTCGGCATCCAACTTTCCCATGTGGTTCATAATATGGAATCCTAAAAACTTCGCTTTTGTTGGAGTGGTCACCTTGCTTTTCTTTTGATTTACTGTTAGTCGTAAATCTTTTTCTATATACTCAGTAACACTCTCCATGACTCTTTCACCAGCACGCTGACTTTTAACATAGATAACGAAATCATCCGCGTAACGAATAAATTTATGCCCTCTTCTTTCTAGTTCTCGATCTAGTTGGTTTAGATATACATTTGCGAGTAAAGGTGACAGTGGGCCACCTTGCGGTGCCCCCTTATCTGTTTCGATATAGATATCTTTATCTAATATCCCAGAGCGAAGAAATTTCCAGATTAACTTTAATACAACTTTATCTTGGATAAATTCTTCTAAATAGGCTCTAAGCTTTTGATGGTGGATGGTATCGAAATAACTTTTCAAATCGCAATCGACCACTATTCTATACCCTTCTTCATAATATTCTTCCGCTTTTTGTATGGCTTGATGGGCACTTTTACCTTTACGGAAACCAAAACTATTATTTGAAAAATAGGGGTCAATCATTGGGTCGATAACTTGCAAAATAGCTTGTTGAACAACTCTATCAAGTACACTTGGAATACCTAAATAACGTTTAGAACCATCTGGTTTTGGTATGGGCACTCTTCGAACAGGTTGAGGTTTATACGTACCGTCCTTTAGTTTCTGTACTAACGTTGGGTAATATTTCTTCATATGGTCCTCTAGCTCTTCGACCGTGATACCATCTATTCCTGGAGCTCCTTTATTTTTTCGTACTTTTTCATACGCTTGCCATAGATTACCACTCTCTATGACTTTATCTATTAACGTGATACCATCTTGTTCTTTCATCTCCATGCTGTCACTACTACGCGCTCTTACATACTCTTTCGCTTCCAGCTTGTCCCTTTGTAAGAAGCCATCTTTTCGGTCTTTACCACGATGTTTTCTGCGATTTTGTAGTGACTTCACCTCCTTGTTTCTTCAAGATTATTATTGTTCTGCCCTTCAGAGAACGGCGTTCTCCTACTATGGCATCTGCTGACTTCTCACTATTCGTTGTTACTACGGTGTTTGCCGCTAGTGAGACCTCCCCGGGTAAGAATGATAACCTTCCACTCATGTCACTGCCTCATTTACTGTAGGAGATTCGTGCAGTATAGGACTTCACTTTATTTGGCAAGCTCGTCCATCTCCAGTCAGCCTTGTATGAGATTTCTGTTCGTCAGTGCGAGTGTTTGCGTCCAGCTTCCTTCAGATTCCTCCTCACGGGGGACACCCTTGCTATTCGCTAACAGTTCCTACTGCAAAGCCTGTAGTGGACTTTCACCACCAAGTTATCACCCATGCCGGGCGCACCAAAAAAAAGACAAAGCGATCTTCTCGCTTTGTCTTTTTTTACCTTATTCTTTATTTAAATCCCGCAATAATTCGTCGATTCGGCTGCCATATAAGACAGATTCATCTCGTTCAAATTTTAATTCAGGTGTTTTATAAAGCGTTAAACGCTGTCCTAATTCTCTTCTGATTAGTCCAGATGCTTTTTCTAATCCCATTTGAACATTTTCAAGATCTTTTTCTTTTTCAGATAAAATACTGTAATAAATAGTTGCCTGCTGTAAATCTCCTGTTACTTTAACTTCTGTAATCGTAACATCGGCGACACGCGGATCTCTTACGCGTTTAATTAAAATATCATTGACTTCTTTTTGGATTTCTTGTGCTACTCGTCCTGTTCTGAAGTTTGCCATGATGTATCCCTCGCTTCCTTTACTTATCAAGAATTAAATTTAAAAAGAACAATTATTTGCGTTTAATTTCAACCATTTCATATGCTTCAACTACATCGTCTACTTGAAGATCATTGTAGTCTTTAATCATAAAGCCACATTCAAAACCTTTTTTGACTTCTTTCGCATCGTCTTTGAAGCGTTTCAAACTTGCTAATTCGCCTTCAAAAATAACAATATTGTCTCGAATCAAGCGAACGCTGCTGTTGCGTGAAATGTGTCCTTCTGTTACAAATCCACCTGCAATTGTTCCAACTTTCGATACTTTAAATGTTTCACGAACAACGACTTGTCCAGTAACTTGTTCTTCGTATTCCGGATCCAGCATCCCTTTCATAGCTGTTTCAATCTCATCGATCGCATTATAAATGATCCGGTGAAGACGGATATCGATTTTTTCTTGTTCCGCTTGTTCTTTGGCTTGAGGAGTTGGTCGTACGTTAAATCCGATAATAATCGCGTTACTTGCAGCAGCTAACGTGATGTCACTTTCATTGATAGCACCAACAGCCGTATGAATGATTTTAACACGGACGCCTTCTACTTCAATTTTTTGTAAACTTGAAGATAACGCCTCAGCAGAACCTTGCACATCTGCCTTTATAATAACATTGACTTCTTTTAATTCGCCTTCTTCTAAACTTGAGAAGAGGTTGTCCAATGTTACACGATTAGTAGCTAAACGTTGGCTGGCCATAGCTTTTTGAGCACGAGTTTCTCCAACAGTCCGTGCCGTTTTCTCATCTTCAAAGACAACAAACTGATCGCCCGCTTGAGGAGCTGCATTTAAACCAGTAATTTCTACAGGGGTAGAAGGACCGGCTGTTTTAACACGGCGGCCTAATTCATTAACCATGACCCGCACTCGGCCATAAGTGTTCCCAACTACAATTGGATCACCTACACGCAATGTTCCTTCTTGTACAAGTAAAGTAGCAATCGGTCCTTTGCTCTTATCTAAACGAGCTTCTATCACTGATCCTATTGCCAAACGTTTAGGGTCAGCTTTTAGATCTTCGACTTCAGCCACTAATAAAATCATTTCTAACAACTCATCTAAATTTTGTCCGAATTTAGCAGAAATTTCAACGAATATGGTATCTCCGCCCCATGATTCTGGAATCAAGCCATATTCAGTTAATTCTTGCATCACACGTTCCGGATTAGCAGTAGGCTTATCAACTTTATTTACCGCTACAATAATGGGTACTTCCGCCGCTTTAGCGTGATTGATCGCTTCAACTGTTTGCGGCATAACGCCATCATCAGCAGCCACAACAATAATCGTGATATCTGTGACATCTGCTCCACGAGCACGCATGGTTGTAAACGCCGCATGTCCTGGTGTATCTAAGAAAGTAATTGTTTTTCCATTAGATTGTACTTGGTAAGCACCGATATGTTGTGTGATACCGCCTGCTTCGCCTAAACTAACTTTTGTATTTCTTAATGAGTCCAGCAAAGTCGTTTTCCCATGATCGACATGTCCCATAATCGTTACAACAGGCGGACGAGTAGCAAGATGTGCCTCGCTTTTCTCTTGTTCGAAATAAACATCTAAATCAGAAACATCTACTTCAACTTTTTCTTCTGCTTCTATCCCATATTCCGCAGCAAGTAATTCAATTGCATCTTTGCTTAGGCTTTGGTTTAAAGTAGCTACGACTCCTAGTAAGAAAAGTTTTTTGATGATTTCAGCCGGTTCCCGATAGATCTTTTTAGAAATATCCGCCACTGTCATGCCATCAGAATAAACCAATACTTCTGGTAATTCTTTAAATTTACGCGGCACTGGTGGTGCAACTGGTTTTGTTTCGCCTTTTTTCCCTTTTTTCTTACGTTTATTGAAACCGCCGTGAGTTCCTTGAGAACCGCGGTAACCTCCTCGTTTATTTCCGCCTGGCCCAGCAGTAGTTGTCCGTTGTTCAACAGGGTTAGTGGTCCGTTTTGCAACTGTATTCACTTTTTTATCAGCTGGTTTAGCTGCTGGTTGTGCTGTTTTTTTACTTGCAGCAGGTTTATTGCCTTGTGTTGGTTTAGTGGTTGGTGTTGTTGGTTTATTGGATTGATTCTTTTTATTTACTATACTCTTACCGCCTTTTTGTGTTGTATTTTTTTGTGTTTCTTCTTGTTTTGTCATATTAGGTGAATTCCTTTTCTTGTTTGCAGCAAATGTATCATTTAGCATCGCAACTTGTTTGTCTTCCATGGAAGACATGTGACTATTATAGTCGATTCCTAACTCTTTGGCTTTTTCAATTACCTTTTTAGTAGGAATATCGTGTTTTTTTGCATATTCGTACACACGCAAATTAGCCATGTTATCACCCTCCGTTAATTTATTAATAATTCCCGGAACTTCTTCCCAAAGCCATTATCCGTTGTTGTACATATTGTACGGTCTTTTCCGATTGCCTGACTTAATTCTGCTTTTGTAAAATGAACAACGAATGGAGTTTGATAATGACGACATTTATCCGAGATTTTCTTTTTCGTTTTTTCACTGGCATCTACAGCAACAAGAACAACTTTAGCTTGTTCTTTTCTAATTTCTTTTAAAGTCAAATCTTCTCCGGTAACTAGTTTCCCAGCTTTCATAGCCATGCCCAAAAGATTTAACACTTTTTGGTCTTGGTTCATAAGCTCATCCGCGCTTTTTGGTGAGTTACATAATCAAGTAATTCCTGATAAAACGCATCATCTAAAGTTGTTTCAAAAGTACGGTCCAGAAGATGTTTGTCCCAAGCAAGTTGAACAACAACAGGTTCAATAGATACATAAGCTCCACGTCCTGGTTTTTTGCCACTTGGGTCAATACTAATTTCGCCTTCTTTGTTTTTCACGATCCGAATCATCTCTTTTTTAGGTTTCATTTCATTGGAAACAACACATTTGCGCATTGGTATTTTACGTTTTTGCATCTAGTTCACCTCTTGTTATTCTTCGACATGATCTTCGTCTTCTGCTAGTTCTATCATTTCTTCAGCTTCTTCTGGATCTAAGACGCCTTCTTCCACATCGTCATCAATTCTAAGATCAGATGCAAAATCTTCTTGATCTTCAATTGAGTCAATGACTTCTGTGATGCTGTTTTCTTGTTCTGCACTGAGTGTTTCTTCCAGGCTTTCTGCATAATCTGCAGTTTCTACCAGACCTGCTTCTTCTTCAGCAGCAAGAGCGTCTTGCATATCTGATTCTGATTTGATGTCAATTTTATAACCTGTTAATTTTGCAGCTAACCGCGCATTTTGACCGCGTTTGCCAATTGCCAAAGACAATTGATAATCAGGAACGACGACAACACAGCTGCCTTCTTTTTCATTGAATGTCACATTAACAACTTGAGCAGGATTTAAAGCATTGGCGATAAAAGTAGCTGGATCAGCGTCCCACTCAACGATATCCATGTTTTCACCTTTTAATTCATTTACTATCGCTTGAACACGTTGTCCTTTAGGCCCGACACACGTTCCAACAGGATCAATATTTTCATCTCTAGACATTACGGCTACTTTGGCACGATCACCAGCTTCACGTGCAACTGATTTGATTTCAACAATTCCATCATAAATTTCTGGAACTTCTTGTTCAAATAAACGTTTTAGTAAGTCTGGATGACTGCGGCTAACAAAAATTTGGGGTCCTTTTGATGTATTTTCAACTTTAGTGACATAAACTTTGATACGGTCATGTGGTTTATATACTTCATTAGGAATTTGTTCTTGTTTTGATAAGACCGCTTCAATCTTTCCAAGATTGACATAGATATAACGGTGATCTTGTCGTTCAACGATTCCTTGCATAATATCATTCTCATAGGCAATAAATTCGTTATAAATAATATTTCTTTCTGCTTCACGAACACGTTGCATAATAACTTGCTTTGCTGTTTGTGCTGCAATGCGACCGAAGTCTTTTGGAGTCACTTCAAAACGAATCGTGTCGCCTAATTCATAAGCTTTATTGATATCTAAAGCTTCTTCCATGCTGACTTCTAAACGCGAGTCGAATACAACATCAACGACTTCTTTTATAGCATACACATGCATGTCGCCTTTTTTCATATCAAATTCGACTTCAACGTTTTGCGCTTGTCCATAATTTCTTTTATATGCAGAAACTAATGCAGCTTCTAAAGCTTCAATTACGATTTCTTTAGCTACACCTTTTTCTTGTTCTAAAATATCAAGAGCATGCAACATTTCTTTGCTCATTTCATTTTCTCTCCTGTCCACTTGCCATTTAATTTAAAATTGGATTGCTAATCTAGCTTTAGCAATTTTTTTACGATCAAATTCAATTTCTTTTACGCGTGTTTTGATTCGGACAGCTAAAATTAACGTATCTTCTGTCACTTCTTTTAACGTTCCTTCATAAGCTTTTTCGCCATCCACTGATTCATATAACGAGATATGAATAAACTCGCCAATAGCATTCGTGTAGTCTTCTTCTTTTTTTAAGGGCCTTTCAGCTCCTGGTGAAGAAACTTCCAAAAAATAAGCTTGAGGAATTGGATCAGGATTCATCGCGTCCATTTTTTCACTGATTTTCTCACTGACTAATGCGCAATCCTCTAGATCAATTCCCGTCGGTTTATCAATATATACACGTAAAAACCAATTTTTGCCTTCTCTAACAAATTCTATGTCAACTAATTCGAATTGAAAGTCGTCAACGATGGGTTGGACAATTTCACTAACCGTTTCAACCACACTTGTCACTTATACCGCCTCCTTTTAGATACATATACCTGACTGCCGAAAAAGAGTGAGCGTCGCCGCTCACTCTTTACCAAGTTATCTAAATACATTAGTAGAATAACATAAAAATGACAGATAAGCAACAAAACCGTTTAGAAACACAGCTTTTATTTAATGGATGAAAGCTTTTAACCATCAGCCTTCTCCAATTAATCCGCTTGTTATTTTATTAAAACAAATCGAATAACGACAATTGATTTTCATCAGGCAGACCTTTCAAAACACCATTTTCATTCATGTACTCAATAACAGTTTTTGATACTTTTCCACGCTTACTTAAATCTTCTTTAGATAAAAACGGTTTTTCTTGTCTAGCTACAACGATTTGCTTAGCTACGTTTGCGCCTAGGCTTGGAACAGCTCTGAAAGGAGCAATTAAGGAGTTGCCATCAATAACGAAGTCTGTAGCATCTGATTTATCCAAATCGATCATTTTAAAGGTCATGCCTCGTTCTACCATCTCATTCGCTAGCTCTAAAACAGTTAAAACGTTTTTCTCTTTCGTTGAAGCATCTAAGCCTTTATCCGTAATTTCTTTCATCTTTACTTTAATGGATTCTTTTCCCTGGCACATAGAAACCAAATCAAAATCTGTTGCCCGTACAGAAAAATAAGCAGCATAATACAAAATAGGAAAATGCACTTTATAATATGCAACCCGCAAAGCCATCAAAACATACGCCGCAGCATGAGCTTTAGGGAACATGTATTTGATTTTCAAACAAGAATCAATATACCATTCTGGGACTTTTTCATTACGCATCGATTTCTGCCAATCATCAGGAATACCTTTTCCTTTACGGACAGATTCCATGATTTTAAAAGCTAATCCGTCTTCTACGCCATTGTGCATTAGATAAACCATGATATCATCACGACAACCGATTACTTCAGACAAAGGGATATTGTTTTCGCGAATCAGTTCTTCTGCGTTACCCAGCCAAACGTCCGTACCATGTGATAACCCAGAAATTTGCAGCAATTCCGCAAAGGTCGTTGGTTTTGTTTGTTCCAACATTCCTCGAACAAATCGTGTCCCAAATTCCGGGATACCTAATGTACCCGTTTTGGATTGGATTTGTTCAGGTGATACACCTAATACCTCTGTTCCGCCAAATATTTTCATCACTTCTGGATCATCTGTTGGAATCGTTATTGGATCGATACCGGATAAGTCTTGCAGCATCCTGATCACAGTGGGATCATCGTGTCCCAGTATATCCAATTTCAATACATTATCATGGATTGAATGAAAATCAAAATGAGTCGTTTTCCATTCAGAATCTTGCGCATCAGCCGGGAATTGAATAGGAGTAAAATCATAAACATCCATGTAGTCCGGAATAACAATAATACCTCCCGGATGTTGTCCAGTCGTTCGTTTAACACCGGTCGAACCTTTTGCCAAACGATCGATTTCTGCTGCACGCAAACTTAAATTCTGGTCTCGTTCATAAGCTTTTACATAACCGAAAGCAGTCCTGTCAGCTACTGTGCCAATCGTTCCTGCACGATAAACATAATCGTCACCAAACAGTACTTTTGTATAATCATGCGCTTTTGCTTGATAATCTCCTGAGAAGTTTAAATCAATATCAGGAACCTTGTCTCCGTTAAAACCTAAAAACGTTTCAAAAGGAATATCGTGTCCATCTTTATGCAACCTAACGTGACAATGCGGACAATTCTTTTCTGGCAAGTCATAACCTGAGCCGACTGAGCCGTCTGTAAAGAATTCTGAATATTTACATTCTGGACAGCGGTAATGCGGCGGCATTGGGTTAACTTCTGTAATTCCTGTCATCGTAGCTACAAAGCTTGAGCCGACTGAGCCTCGGGAACCAACCAAATAACCATCTGATACACTTTTATGCACTAATTTTTGCGAGATCAAATAAATAACAGAAAACCCATTTCCAATAATACTTGTTAACTCTTTTTCTAACCGTTTTTCAATAATCTCTGGCAAAGGATTACCATACAGTCGATGGGCTTCATTGTAACTTAATTGTCGTATCTCTTCCTCAGAACCTTCAATTTTCGGAGTATATAAATCTGTTTTTACAGGTGTGAGCTCTTCTACCCGTTCTGCTATCAGTTGCGTATTTTCTACAACGATTTTATGAGCTGTTTCTTTTCCTAAAAAGCCAAAAGCTGCAAGCATTTCATCAGTTGTTCTGAAATGAACTTTTGGTAATTCGCTTCGGTTTAATGGATTAGCTCCGCCTTGCGAGTTAATCAGAATTTTACGGTAAATGTAATCTTCTGGATTCAAATAATGAACATTCCCTGTAGCAACTACTGGAATAGCTAATTCATCGCCTATTTGGATCATATTTCGAATGATCTCTTCTAAATCAGCCTCTGAATTGACTAATTCTTGTTCAATCAAAGGTGCATAGACTTCTTTTGGCATCACTTCTAAAAAATCATAAAACTTCGCTTTATTTTTTGCTTCTTCAACCCCTTTTTGCATCATAGCTTCAAAAACTTCTCCTTGACTGCAAGCAGAACCTACAATCAACCCTTCGCGCAATTTTATCAATTCTGAACGCGGAATACGCGGACTTCTGAAAAAGTATTGAGTCATGGATAACGAAATCAATTTAAATAAGTTTTTCAAACCGTCTTGAGTTGTGGCGATAATGGTTGCATGGAAAGGCCGTGCTCGTTTATAAGCATCTCCTTCTCCAATACGGTCATTTAATTGATTATGATTGACTATTTCATGGTCTTCTTCTGCTTCTTTTAAAAACAGCCAACACAAATAGCCTGTTGTTTCCGCATCATAAATTGCTCGGTGATGCTGCTCTAATGCGACGCCATATTTTTTAGCCAACGTATTTAAGCGATGGCTTTTTAATTGAGGGTGCAAAAACCTGGAAAGCTCCAACGTATCGATAACAGGATTATCAGCTTCTGGTAACCCGTTCCGGACATTGCTTGTATTTAAAAATCCCATATCAAAACTGGCATTATGGGCGACTAAAACATATTCATCAGAGAACTCTTTAAATAATTGCAACACTTCTTTTTCAGTTTTTGATCCTCTTACCATATCATCTGTAATACCCGTTAAATTAATCGTTGTTTGGGATAAAGGATGTCCTGGATCTATGAACTGTTCAAATTTTTCGATTACATTCCCTTTATACATTTTAACAGCCGATAGCTCAATAATTTTGTTATAAACAGCTGATAAACCGGTCGTTTCTACGTCAAAGACAATATAAGTTGCTTCACTCAATTCAATATTTTGGGAGTTGTAAGCAATCGGAACCCCATCATCCACAATGTTCGCTTCAATACCGTATAAAATTTTCACTCCATGTTTTTGTCCTGCATGGAAAGCATCTGGAAAAGATTGGGCGCCCGCATGATCTGTGATAGCAATTGCCGGATGGCCCCATTTTGCGGCTTGAGCTACTAAATCAGTCACATTATTTGTGGCATCCATTGTGCTCATATTGCTATGTAGATGCATTTCAACACGCTTATGGCCTTCAGCTGCCGTATCTTTTCGTTCCTCATGAAAACATTCAGTAATATCTTGGGCATTTAAAACTAAGTCGCGCATAAAGTTATCTTCTTGAACGCTGCCGCGAGCTTTAACCCACAATCCTTTTTTCAAAGCGGCAAAAGCGGCTTCGTCTTCTGGTGAATTTGAAAACTTTTTCACCGTAAACGAAGAAGTATAATCCGTTATCTTAATAATCATCAGCTGGCGTTCAGAACGCAACACACGTATTTCCACATCAAATACAAATCCTTCGATTGTAACCCGTCTTTCTTCTTCTAAAATTTGATCCATTTGTTTTATTTCTTCTTTATCCGTGATTTTACGGCCTAAAACAATTGGTCCTTTCATGACCGATTCGATACCCATATCTTTATGGCGTTTTTTTTCTTCCTCTGCTTTTTTCAAGTTTTCGCTGGCACGAATACTTAAAAGAGCATCAGCTTCTTCTTTTTTAGCTTTGAATTCAGTAATTTTTTGTTCATGAATAACTTCATCAATAATAGGTTCTATTTTAAATGCTGGAAAACCTAATTTTTGATAGGCAAGTTCTACAGGCGGCAAATACTGATTGACTAAATGACTCTTTACAACTTCATTTTCTACTAAAAAGAGAATTTTTTTCCCTTCCATCATGGGAAACTGTTCTTGAAAAGGCCGATCACAGAGCGGAGAAGAAACGCCGCTTTTTTTAACTGCTGTTGCCCAATAATGTTCCAGCTTTTCGACAGTTACAGTAGGGTTATAGGTTACAATGGAAACTTCAATAGCAGCGATTGAATTAAACGCAAGCTGCAGTTTTTCAGATAATAACTGATATACCTCAAATGGTAAAATATCTTCAAATTGAAATTGAAAATGCCATGTTTTAGATAATTTATGCACCGTAACTTTTTGAATTTGCGCTTTTTCAAAATAAGACCGGTACTCGACTGCTTGATCCAATCCTATTTGTTCTAGTAATTTGTGAAATAATTCTTCTTGATTTAAACTCATGAGCGACTCCTTTCAATTGCCGGTGATTCTTCATCTATCATAAAAAAAGAAAGCAAAGGAAGTACAGACAAGACAAATACTGTACTTGTATGAACTCCCTTTTCTTTTTTTCATTAGTTATTTTCAGGGTTCAATAAAATCCCCATTGTTGCGACCATTTCGTCTTTACGCACTTCAATAGTCTCACCTGTTTTACGGATTTTTACTTCTACGATATCATCTACAGCTTTTTTACCTACTGTGATCCGAATAGGCAAACCAATCAAATCAGAATCTGCAAATTTGACACCTACTCGTTCTGTACGATCATCCATTAAAACGGAAAATCCGGCTTCTTGTAAAATCTGGTATAGTTCCTCTGATAGGTTGACTTGTTCTGCAGATTTCATATTAACCGGCACCAAATGCAACTCGTAAGGTGCTAATTGACGCGGCCAATTCAATCCACTTTCGTCACTTTGTTGTTCAGCAATAGCTGAAAGCAAGCGGCTGACTCCGATTCCATAACAACCCATGATCACAGGGATAGAACGTCCATTTTTGTCTAAAACAGTCGCTCCCATTGCTTCAGAATAACGAGTACCTAATTTGAAAATATGTCCGATTTCAATTCCTTTAGCAAATTTCAATACGCCTTGTCCGTCAGGGGACAGTTCGCCTTCTTGCACAAAACGCAAGTCAACATAAGCTTCTACTGATAAATCGCGTTCAGGGTTAACGTTCACGTAATGGTAGCCAGCTTCATTGGCTCCAGTTACCGCATTAGCCATATCTTGCACATACACATCACCTAATACACGTATGTCTTTATGAACACCAACTGGTCCAATCGAACCAAAATTAACACCCAAATAGGTTTCCGCTTCTTCATCTGTAGCCAACTCTAAAAAGTCTGCCTGTAAGAAGTTCTTTAATTTTACCTCGTTGACTTCATGATCGCCGCGGATAACAACTAAAATTGGAGAACCGTCTGCAATAAACAACAAACTCTTCATCACATCACGTGTCTCTACTTTCAAAAATGCTGCTACTTCTTCCACTGTTTTACTATCAGGTGTAGCAATTTTTTCCAGCTCTTTTTCAATTTCATGCGATTTCTTCCGCATATAAAAACTAGTGGCCATTTCTAAGTTAGCGGCATAATCACTTGAATCTGAATAAGCAATAGTGTCTTCGCCAGAATCAGAGATCGCCATAAATTCTTTCGAATCGCTGCCGCCCATTGCGCCAGCATCTCCAATGATCCCTCTAAAATCTAATCCACAGCGTTCAAAAATACGTGTATACGCAGTTTCAAAGTCCAAATACGTTTTATCCAAACTTTCATAGCTGTCATGAAAAGAATAGGCATCTTTCATAAGAAATTCTCGTCCTCTTAACAACCCAGAACGTGGTCGTTTTTCATCACGGAATTTTGTTTGAATTTGATATAACGATAAAGGCAAACGTTTATAAGAAGCTATTTCATCGCGAATCAATGCAGTGAAAGCTTCTTCATGCGTTGGTCCTAGTAAATAATCTCGTCCGTGACGATCAGATAATTTCATTAGATCGTCTCCATAGGTTTCATAACGTCCCGATTCTTCCCATAATTCGCGTGGTAAAAGAGACGGCATCAGCATTTCAACCGCGTCAATTTTTTCAAATTCTTCGCGGATAATCGTTTTTATTTTTTCTAACACTCGGTTAGCTAATGGCAAATAGCTATAAACCCCACTAGAAATTTGTCTGATATACCCCGCTCTTAATAATAACTGATGACTCAACACTTCTGCGTCATTAGGAGTTTCTCTTAAAGTTGGCACAAATAGTTTCGATTGTTTCATGATTATTCATTATCTCCTTTAGTACGTTCAATTATAAAGCAATTCTCGCTCTTTTTTACTTATTTCAAAAAATAAGTTTGGATATCATTCCATGTTACCAGAACCATTAACAACAGTAAGGCTCCTACACCGATTATCGTAATAAGGCCTTCTTTTTCTGGACTTAGCGGCTTACCTCTTACCCCTTCAATGATATTCAAGAGCAGCTTTCCACCATCTAATGCCGGCACCGGCAGCAAATTGATAATTCCTAAGTTAATACTTAAAACAGCTAACCAATTAACGATACCAATATACCCAGTTTTAACAACCGCTTCTGTCGTTGCATAAATAGCTACTGGTCCGCCAAACATATCAATAGAAAAGCCTTTAGTAAAGATAGAGCCTAGAGCACTAACAATTTGTACAATCACGGTCCAAGTATAAGTGAAGCCAAATAATAATTTTGCTCCTAAAGATTTATCCAAAGAAGCTTGTACGCCGATAATCCCTATTTCTGAACCATCACTTCCTTTAGTGGTTTCAGGAATAACAACGAGTTGCTTGTTGGATCCATCTGAGGACTTCACAGTAAACATTAAAGATTGACCGGGGCTTTCTTGAATGATCTTCACCATTTCAGTCCAAGTGGAAATTTTTTTATTATTGATCTGGACTACTTGGTCGCCTTCAGACAAGCCAGCTTGTTGAGCTACGCTATCTGCCATAACCGGTCCTAGTTTATTGGCGTCACTGACAACTCCGCCTTGCAGAAAAGCCATTACGATAAACGCAACAATTGCTAAAATAATATTGTTCATAGGCCCTGCGAAATTCGTCATCATTCGTTGAGGTAAACTAGCCGCTTGAAATTGAACATCTAACGGTGCAATTTGGACTTCTGTTCCGTCTTCTTCAATCAACATGGCATCACGTTTTACGGAATAACGCACAAATTCTGATTCATTACCAGCCATATACCCTTCAATATACAAGTCTTTTTCTAAATCGATTGCACTAACTTCTAAAGGAATTGCTTTTAAAAGCTGTTTTTTCTTATACGTATTGATAGTGGTTACTTCATTTTGTTCGTTTAAAAGAACTCCGACAGGCATACCCGGTTTAATTTCTGCTTCTTCTTCGTATCCCGCCATTCGAACATATCCACCAATCGGCAGAATTCGAATAGTAAACGTAGTTTCATTTTTACGGTAAGAAAAAATTTTGGGGCCAAAGCCAATTGCAAATTCTCTTACCAAAATACCCGCTTTTTTAGCAAAATAGTAATGCCCAAATTCATGGAAAATAACTAAAATGCTAAAGACGAGTATAAAAGTAATTATTGTTGTTACCATTCTATCTCTCCTTTAAATCCAAGTTAGAACTCTTTTTCTAGTTTCTTTATCCGCTTCTAAAAGAGTTTTTAAATCTGCACCTCTATCTGTTTTTTCCAGATGAACTGCTCGGTCAACTAATCTTTCAATTTCCAAAAACGAGATTTTTTCTTGTAAGAACGCAGCGACTGCAATCTCATTCGCTGCATTCATGATCGTTGGGGCTGTTCCACCTATTTTGCCAGTTTCATAAGCAAGATGCAATAATGGAAACCGATTAAAATCCATGCTTTCAAAATTCAACTGCCCAATAGTAGTCAAATCGAAAGGAATAGGTTTTTTAATTGGCAGCCGATCAGGATAAGTTAATGCATATTGGATAGGTTCGCGCATATCGCTCGCACCTATTTGAGCTTTTATCGCTCCGTCCTTAAATTGAACCATTGAATGTACGTTGCTTTCACGGTGTAAAACAACCTTAATTCTATCATAATCTATATCAAATAACCACCGGGCTTCGATGACTTCTAAACCTTTATTCATCATCGTAGCTGAATCAATCGTGATTTTAGGCCCCATTGACCAATTCGGGTGTTTTAACGCATCAGCTACTGTGACACTTTTTAGTTGCTCACGTGTATGATCCCGAAAACTTCCACCTGAAGCTGTAATAAGCAATTGACTGATATCTTTTTTATTTTCACCTTGCAGACATTGAAAAATAGCAGAATGTTCGCTATCTAAAGGAAAAATCGATATATTATTTTGTTTAGCTGTTTTCATCACCAGTTCGCCAGCCATAACGAGAGTCTCTTTATTGGCTAAGGCGATCTCTTTACCTGCTTCAATCGCTGAAAGTGTCGGTAATAAACCGATGCTTCCCATCACAGCCGTTACGACCGTATCAATCTCTTCTAATACAGCAATCTCCGATAAGCCTTCTGCTCCATATGTAAATTTAATTCTAGGGTACTCCAGACTTAATTGTTTAGCTAGTTCTTTTGTAGCAACAGCAACCATTTTAGGAGCTAAGGCCTCAATTAATTCCCGTCCTTTTTTTATATTTTGATAAAAAGAAAAGGATACCACTTTAAATAATGCGGGATAAGCTTGAACTACTTGGACTGTACTGTTGCCGATCGAACCAGTAGCTCCTAATAAACAAATTTTTTTCATGACAATAAAAGTAGTTATCGTTAAATGACAACTACTTTTTCACTTCCTTTCATGAATTATATTAGTGTCAATAAATGGAACACAGGTAGAGCAAATAAAATACTATCAAATCTATCCAAAATCCCACCATGTCCCGGTAAAATTTTCCCGGAATCTTTTATCTGATAATGACGTTTAAAAGCTGATTCTACAAGATCGCCTAATTGTCCAGAAATCGATATTAAGACCGTTAGTAAAATTCCCCATGGCCATGAAAAATGCAATGGATGAATCAGTAAAAAGAGAGTAGAAACAATTATGGCGCTGATAATTCCACCCAACGAACCTTCAATCGTTTTGTTAGGACTAATACTAGGAGCTAACTTAGTTTTCCCAAACTTACGTCCAAATAAATAAGCACCGATATCCGTAGACCAAACAATAAACAAAGCTAATAACAATAAAGCTAAACTTTCTGAACGTACGAGCACAAAATATTTAAATCCATACCCAATGTACATTGCACCTAAAATAGAAACTGCAGCATCATCAAAAGTAAACTTGTTTTTTGAAAAAACGGTTGCTACCAATAACAATAAACCGCAAATATAAAATAATATGTCTGTTGAATAAATAGCTGTGAGCCATGGAAGGCGGTCTGAAGGTAATAAAATAAGCAATAATCCTATAATAGCAATGATACCTTCAATAGAGAATAGAGAGTTGCCTTTCATTCTGAACAATTCAAATAAGCTAATAATTCCAAGTAACGCGACAGTAATTTCTAATAGCCATGACCCTGTATAAACAATCGGTACAAAGACTAAAAAAGAGAGTACTGCAGTAATGACTCTTTGTTTCACTTTTTTTCCTCCTCAATCTATATTCCGCCAAAACGTCTATGCCGTGTTTGGTAAACTCCAATCGCTTGTTCTAAAGCAGCCTCATCAAAATCGGGCCATAATATTTTTGTAAAGTAGAATTCGCTATAAGCATTTTGCCAAAGTAAAAAATTGCTGATTCTTTCTTCTCCACTCGTGCGGATCATATAATCGACATCTTGATACTCCCCTAATGTTGTAGTCATCAACTGTTGCTCAAAGACGACTTCGTTGATATCTTCAACGGCTAATTCTCCTGCTTTCACTTGTTCAGCAATTTGTTTAGTAGCCTCCAGCATTTCACTGCGGCTTCCATAATTTAAAGCAAAGTTCAGAATCATTCCCGTATTATTTTTTGTATCTTCAATTGCTTGTTCAACTGCTTTTTTTGTATGTAGAGGCAATTGATCTGTGAAGCCAATTACTTGAACTTTCACATTTTCTTTAATAAGGTCTGGTACAAATGTATCAAAAAAATCGACTGGCAATTGCATTAAAAAACTGACCTCCGTATCTGGTCGTTTCCAATTTTCAGTGGAAAATGCATATAAAGTCAGGACTTTTACGCCTATTTGGCTGGCGCGCTTTGTTATTTTTTTTACAGTATTCATGCCTTCTTTATGTCCAGCGATTCGCGGAAGAAATTTCTTTTGAGCCCATCGTCCATTCCCATCCATAATGATTGCAATGTGATGAGGAATTTTTTCTGCTTCATTAAAAAGTATTTCAGTTGTATCAGTCGGTTTATTTTTTTTATTTCTAAAAAAATGTTTCATCTAAATCCCTCCGGTCCATTACTCAGCAACTTATACTATTGTAGCAAAATCTGATATAAATGCCTACAATAAATAAAGAACTTAAAGGTTTCCTATAAATTTTAAAAAACTTAAAAGGAGGATTATAACGAAAAGTTCCATTCTCTTATGCTGATCAACAAGCTATATTTTTTACTTTAACAGTAAAAATGGTATACTTTCTTTACATCGCTAGTTGGTTATCTACCAAAAGAAAGGAAGGAATTTTATGAAAAAAAGAGTTAAAAATATGCTTGTTAGTTTTATTGTGTCTTACTTTGCCGCAAAAATCACATCTTATTTATTAAAAGAGGATAAGCCTCAAACCAAGAAAGAACAGTAAACAAAAAAAGAAAACACCTCATGACCTTTATTCAGTAAGGTTTGTGAGGTGTTTTTACTTAAAGACAAGGAATTAAACTTCTAACAACTCTTTTTCTTTTTCAGCAGCAATAGCGTCAATATTTTTAATGCTGGCATCTGTTAATTTTTGAACATCTTCTTCATAGCCATGTACATCATCTGAGGTTAATTCTTTATTTTTTTCTGCTTTCTTTAATTCATCAATGGCATCGCGTCGGATATTACGAACAGAAATTTTTGAATTTTCAGCTTCTTTTCCTACTTGCTTAGCTAATTCTTTTCTTCTGTCTTCTGTCAATTGCGGAATAACTAGACGAATAACATTGCCATCATTATTTGGAGTAATTCCTATATCGCTTTGTAGAAGGGCTTTTTCAATTTCTTTCAAAGCCGTTTTATCAAAAGGCGTGATCATCAAGACACGGGCTTCTGGTACAGAAATCTGTGCGATTTGATTTAAAGGTGTAGGTGCACCGTAATAACTAACTTGTACACGATCTAATAAAGCAGCATTTGCTCGTCCTGCACGGATCGTTCCTAATTCACGTTGAAAAGCTTGCTCAGCTTTTGTCATTTTATCTTTAGTTTCACTTAATAATTGTTTGCTCATGCTTTTTTCCCCCTTACTGTAGTTCCAATCGTTTCACCTAAAGCAACACGTTTAATATTGCCTGGTTCATTTAAATTAAAGACAACCAATGGAATATCATTATCCATACTTAATGAACTAGCTGTTGTATCCATCACTTGAAGGCCTTTATTGATGACATCTAAGTGTGTCAGTTCTTCGAATTTGATTGCAGAACTGTCTGTCTTTGGATCAGCAGAATAAACACCGTCTACATTGTTTTTAGCCATTAAAATAACATCGGCTCCAATTTCGGCAGCGCGTAATGCAGCAGTTGTATCAGTAGAAAAATAAGGATTACCAGTCCCGCCAGCAAAAATAACTACACGGCCTTTTTCTAAATGTCTTTCTGCTTTCCGTCGGATATATGGTTCGGCTATTTGACGCATTTCAATTGATGTTTGCACTCGCGTCGGAACGCCTTCATTCTCAAGGCAGTCTTGTAAAGCTAATGCATTCATTACGGTTGCGAGCATTCCCATGTAATCTGCTTGAGCTCTTTCCATTCCCATTTCAGAACCAATCTGGCCGCGCCAAATATTTCCGCCGCCCACTACAATAGCGACTTCAACACCTAAATCCCGAACTTCTTTAATTTCTTTACAAATTTTTTGAATTGTCGGTGGTTGTATTCCAAATCCTGAATCTCCAGCTAAAGCTTCACCGCTGACTTTTAAGACAATGCGTTTATATTTCGGTTCAATCATTTTTTTCCCTCCATTGGCTCTTACACTCTTTTTAGTCTACCATATTTTAGTAAAAACTTCATTTATAATCCATAACAATATGTAATTTTTTTACTTTTTCGGTCAAAACGGTTCCTGACTCTTTTTGAGTCAGCACTTCAAAAAAAGGAGGCCGCAAAAAAATGCGTCCTCCAAAATACTCCATTAGCGTGAACTATTATTTTTTAACTTGACTCATTACTTCTTCAGCAAAGTTTTCTTCACGTTTTTCAATACCTTCTCCTACTTCAAAACGGACAAATGCTTTCACTGAAGCTCCTTTAGAAGCAACGTATTTACCAACAGACATGTCTGGGTCTTTAACAAATGGTTGGTCAAGTAAGCTGATTTCAGCCAAGTATTTATTCAAACGACCAACAATCATTTTTTCAACGATATTAGCTGGTTTACCTTCATTTAAAGCTTGTTCTGTTAATACTTTTGTTTCATGGTCAATTTCTTCTTGAGAAACTTGATCACGTGACACATATTTAGGATTGATTGCAGCGATATGCATAGCAACATCACGTGCAACGTCTTCGTCAGTTGTTCCTTCAAGAATAGTCAAGACAGCGATACGCCCACCCATATGAGAATAAGCTCCAAAAGCATCAGCATCTGTTTTTTCAATTCTTGCAAAACGACGTAGGCCAATCTTTTCTCCGATTTTCGTTGTTGCTGAAAGAACTTCAGATTCAACAGTACCGTCGCCGGCTTTTAATGCTTGAGCATCTTCAAGAGTTTCCGGGTTGCCTTCAGCAATAGCTTCTGTTACATCTTTTACTAATTTTTGGAATTGTTCATTTTTAGAAACAAAATCTGTTTCTGAATTGATTTCAGTGATAGCAGCAACGTTTCCGTCAACGAAAACTCCTGCTAGTCCTTCTGCAGCAATACGGTCTGCTTTTTTAGCAGCTTTTGCTAATCCAGTTTCTCTTAAGTGATCTACTGCTGCATCGATGTCTCCATCAACAGCCACTAGAGCTTTTTTAGCATCCATCATGCCAACACCTGTCATATCGCGTAATTCTTTAACTAATTTAGCTGTTACTTGTGCCATTATAAATTTCCTCCTAATGTGTTTTCTTCTATTTCATAAAAAAAGCTGTCTCAAATAAAATTGAAATGATGCCGCTTCGTATAAAGTCGCTTCTCACTTCTCCTTTTGCTCGAGACAGCCGTTAATTATTTAATTATTCTGCGTTGTCGCCTTCAACTGCTTCAACGATTTCTTCAATTGTTGCTGTTTCATTAGTTGCAGGAGCTTCAGCTGTGAAAGTTTCTTCAACAACTTCATCTTCGCCTTGGTTTCCTTCGATCATAGCGTCAGCCATTTTAGAAGTAATTAATTTAACAGCGCGGATTGCGTCATCATTAGATGGAATGATTACATCAATTTCATCTGGATCACAGTTTGTATCAACCATAGCTACGATTGGAATGTTTAATTTATGCGCTTCTTGGATTGCAATACGTTCTTTACGAGGATCTACAACAAACATAACGTCTGGGATTCTAGGCATATCTTGAATTCCACCTAAGAATTTTTCTAAACGGTCACGTTGTTTTAGTAAGATACCTACTTCTTTTTTAGGAAGGACTTCAAAAGTTCCGTCTTCTTCCATTTTGTTGATCTCTTTCAAACGTTTAATACGTTTTTGGATCGTATCCCAGTTTGTCAATGTTCCACCTAACCAACGGTGATTTACATAGAATTGTCCTGAACGGATAGCTTCTTCTTTAATAGCTTCTTGTGCTTGTTTTTTAGTACCTACGAATAAAGCGATTCCGCCGTTTTCAGATACTTCTTTCATGTAATTGTATGCTGCATCAGCTAACTTAACAGTTTTTTGTAAGTCGATAATGTAGATACCGTTTCTTTCTGTAAAGATAAAACGTTTCATTTTAGGGTTCCAACGACGAGTTTGGTGACCAAAATGTACGCCTGCTTCAAGCAATTGTTTCATTGAGATTACTGCCATGATTTGTTTCCTCCATTTGGTTTTTATTTTTTCCCTCCCTCAAAATCAACTGCAAGGAGACTTGATCGCTCAAGCACCGTCCTTTACATCCTTTGAGGTGTGAAATTAGTTGGTGTTTTAACACCGTTTATTATTATATAAGTTATCTTCTAATAAATCAAGCATAATTTCTTTTTTGAAAGGGATATATCATTCGAACGTGATAATGTCCTAAGTAGGTCGAAGCATAAAATGTCCCAAAATGATAAAATAAACTCATGAAAAGGATCATGCTAACGATGAATGAAGATAAAAAATATAAAGTAATAAAAGCTGTTGCAGAAAAAAGAAAGGAAAAAAAGAGAGCTTGTGTTGAACTTGGGCTCTCGACGAGGCAAGTCAACAGATTGATTCAAGACTATCAAAAAGGAGGAAAAGCTATTTTTTCACACGGTAACAGAGGAAAAACGGCTAAGCACGCTTTGCCAAAGGAAACAAAAAAACAAGTGGTCGAGCTCTATCAAAGTTTTAAGATACAGCCTAATGTGAAGCATTTTACTGAAATTCTGAAGGAGGATTATGACATCTGTTACACCGATACGACTATTCGTCGTATTTTATATCAAGCGAATATTTTATCACCTAAAACCCAAAGAAAAACGCGTAAGAAAATAAAAGCTCGAATCAAAGCTAAATCGATGAAAGGAGAAAAAAAGGCTGAGAACCCATTGGTTCCAAGAGCCGAAGATCAAATGGAGTTACCCGAAAAAAGCCATCCCAGCCGTCCTAGAAAGAAATATCAGGGGGAGCTTATTCAAATGGATGCCAGTTCCTATAACTGGTTTGGTAAAGAGGTGACACATCTTCATTTAGCTATTGATGCCGCTTCTGGTAATATCGTTGGGGCTTATTTCGATACGCAAGAAACACTCAAGGGTTATTATCATGTGCTCAATCAGATTCTAACGAAACAAGGCATTCCCTTAGCTTTTTTGACAGATAAACGAACGGTTTTTGAATACACATCAAAAGCCATGAGAGCGGTTGAAGAAGATACATTTACCCAGTTCGGGTTTGCCTGTCATCAACTCGGTATTGAGATTAGAACTTCATCTATTCCACAAGCTAAAGGACGTGTAGAGCGCTTAAACGGGACTGTTCAATCGCGACTTCCTGTAGATTTAGAATTAGCTGGAATACAATCTATTGAGGAAGCCAATCATTTTTTAATGAAATGGGTTAGAACTTTCAATAAGAAGTTTGGTCATAAAACGAAGGAATCCATTTATGAAAAGGCACCAACTAAATCTGAAATCAATTTGTTATTAGCACGAGTAGCGAATAGAAAAGTGGATAGTGGGCATCATATTCGTTATCAAAATAACTACTACCTGCCTACGGAAGGTAGTGAAGATAAATACTTCACACGAAAATCAAAGGTGCTAATTATCGAAGCGTTTAATGGAGATATCTATGTAAATATAGCTGAAAAAATATACACAACAAGGAGCCTGAAAGAGCATGACTATTACTCAAAAGAGTTTGATCCGATTCCAGAGCAAAAAAAAGAAAGACGCCAGTATATTCCCCCACAATCTCACCCGTGGAAACTAGAATCTTTCAAAAGATATCTTCGCAGTGTCGGAAAAACACTCGAAGAGTACGAAGCTGAACAAACAGCTTAAGACTAATTTTAACAAATTCAGTCACATTAATGCAAGCTTTTGCGAAGTAAAAGCTTGCATTAATGTGACCCTTGGTTTTGGGACATTTTTACTTTCGCTTGACAGCATAATTTCTTTTTTGAAAGGGATATATCTTTTTTTTGAAAGGGATAAAATATAACCTGATCATTACAAAGGCTTTGGATAAGCACCGCTAGTCGGTCATTCAAGCATTAGTAGTAATTTCTACTCCAAATATGGCATCTGCTTTTTTGCTGCTTGCTGCTTAGTGAAGCTAGCTTCCAATGCTTAAGATTTCACGAATATCTGCTTCTGTTAATTGGGTCAAGGATTTTTGATCTCCGCCTTCAGCTGTTATCACTTGATCAAATAAGGCTTTCTTCTCTTGTTGCAGTGAATTGATCTTCTCCTCGATCGTTCCTTCTGCTATTAAACGCCAAACTTCAACGACTTTCTTCTGTCCTAAACGGTGAGCTCTACCGGCGGCTTGTTCTTCCACAGCTGGGTTCCACCATAAGTCATATAGAATCACGGTATCGGCACCCGTTAAGTTCAATCCTGTTCCTCCGGCTTTCAGCGAAATCAAGAAAATCTCTTTCTCGCCATCGTTGAAACGATTGACCATTTCCAATCGGTCTTTTGGCTTAGTTTGCCCGCTGATATAAAATGTATCTATTCCACTTTCAGCAAGCTCTTTTTCAATAATGGATAGCATGGAAGTGAATTGAGAAAAAATCAAGACACGTTTGCCGCTTTCTCTGGCTGTTTCCAATAATTCTTTTAATTGTTCTAATTTACCTGATTCTCCTTCATAGTCTTCAAGGAATAATCTTGGATCACAACAAATTTGACGCAACCTTGTTAAGCCGGATAAAATCTCTATCCGATTTTTTCTGAAATCTTCTCCTGACATGTTCTGAACGCTCTCTTGAATTCGTTGCAAGTAAGCCAAATACACTGTCTTTTGTTCTTTTGTCATCGAGCTATACAGATTTGTTTCTATTTTTTCAGGCAATTCTTTTAAAACATCTTTTTTGATTCGCCGCAATACAAATGGACGAATCATTTTTGAAATTTGTTCATAAGGCAATGTTTTAAATTGTTTGATACCCGGGAAAAATCCTGGCATGATCAACTGGAAAATTGCCCATAATTCTTCAATCTTATTTTCAATCGGTGTACCACTTAAAGCGAATCGTTTTTTTATATTTAATCCTCTTAATGCTTGTGCTGTCTTAGTATGGTAATTTTTAACCATTTGAGATTCATCTAACGTCAAGAGACTAAACCTTTGTTTTTTATAAATGTCTGCATCTTGTCTAAAACTAGGGTAAGACGTGATTAAAACTTGGTTTGATTGAGCAGCTTGAATCATAGCAGTTCTTTCTTCTGCTGTTCCGGTCACAACGAAACTTTCCATAGCAGGTGCGAATTTCATGATTTCGTAATGCCAGTTATACGTCAAGGAAGCAGGTGCAACGATTAGGAAAGGATCGTTTTTTCCATTTTCTTCAATCTCAGAAAGCATATATGCGATAACTTGAAGAGTTTTACCCAGTCCCATATCATCAGCTAAAATACCGCCGAAACCATACTTGGAAAGCATTTTTAACCATTTATACCCAGTAACTTGGTAAGGTCTTAGATCAGCTTGTAACCCTTTAGGAAGGACCGCGTCAAATTGATCTGGAAAATTCAAATCTTGAATCAAGTCTTGAAATTTTCTAGATAAAGTTTGTTTGTTCTTTTCTTCTAAGCCAAATTTTTCATGTAACTCTAATCCCCGATAACTTGGCAAGCTGATTTTTCCATTTTGAAAGTTCTTTGAAATACGCAGCTCATTCAACACATCGCTAATTTGTTTAAAATCATCTGTATCCAAATCGATCAAGGTCCCGTTATCTAATTTATGGAAAGATTTCTTTTCACTTAAACTTTTTAAGACCTTATCTACTTCTTCCGAAGTAATTCCGCCGATATCAAAGCGTATATCCAATAAAGAGCCATCATTTTGAATGTCAATATTTGTTTCAGGATCAATCTGGTCTAAAAACATGCTATCTAATAAATCATCTACATAAACCGTTGCATCAAGCTCCAGTATCGGTATTTCTTTGGTAAATAAAGTATAAAAGTCATCGTCACGCACCATTCGTTTTGCGTAAGACGTTTGAGTTCGATGGTAATTAAATTCTTTTAAGCGATTTAGTATCTGCATTTCTTTTTGGCTATCGCGTATAATTTGAACGCCTACATCAGGTAATTGATTCTCTTCAGGATTTGTAGATAAAACAAGTTGTTTATAATTAAATTCTACTGTTGCATGCACTGTATCTTTTTCATATTTAAAATAAATAGTCGTTTTTAGTGGTTCTTGAATAAAGGAATTTTTCAATTCCTCATCAATGGCTACTTCTCCTATTTTAGTCAGCATTGGCATGACATATGCAGTGAAATCCGGCATGTTTTGAGGAAGTATTTCTATGTCTTTCCCATCATACCGCTGTAAAAAGTAGAATAAAGGTTGACTAGCACGCAATTGTTCTTTTGAAGGTTGAAAAACAATGTTATCTGCAACAAACCATTGGTATTCTTCCAAGTAAACATCAACTAAATTCAAAGTATTTAAGGTAACCGTCCCTTTATTTTGAAATAACTCAAAAGAAACAGGAAGTTGGTTTTCAACAAAAACAATAGTTTTATATTTGTTTTTTCCATTTATAAATTGTAAATTTCCGCTCTCTTGCAACATTTGGACCGTTAACTCTGCCAAAATAGGCGCTAAAACCAAATACCGTTTGTTGTTTGTCAATAAAGTCGTTTCCTTCTGGTTGCCGCTGATTAATTGGTTAGAGTAGGCTTGCTTTTGAAGAAAATCCATAATATTTCTATCTGCTTCTGATAAGTGAATTTGCTTAAAATCAATGCTTTGATCAGCTTTTAATTCGAATATGCTTTTAGATAAATAACTGTCAAAAAAACCAGGTAAGTCTTTAACAATATAGAGTTTATCGATCCCTGCGCGAATGCTCAATGCAAAAACTTCACTTTTAGAACGAACAAGTGCTGTGCTCAATGGTTTCATTTCAATTTTGTATTCAAGTTCTAATGTTTGGTCTTTTTGAGAAGCCGAGAGCGATTCTCTGTGTTCATTTAGAAAGATGCGTGTAAATGACTCCGTTAATTCTTGTCCTGGACTTGGTGAATCTGCAGCAACTTCTTTTGCATTTTCCTCGGTCATTACCCGGCTGATTCCCCGGTCTCTCAATTCTAGTTCAACAGCTACTGTATGTTTACAATACCCATGTTCTTTCCAATAATTGCATTCACAAAAATCTTCTTCTTTAGTTGTACCGTCTAATTCAATACGATAAATTTCATTTCCCATAACTTCAGCAGTCCAAATTTTTTTCTCAAAAATTGAATTAAGTGAAAGAACTCGTTTGTCTGCCACATACTTTCTGCCCTCATCAATAACACGTTCTGGAATGCTCCATTTCATTCAACGTTCCCCTACTTTCATACATTTTGCCTTTTTCATCTTGATTTTATCTATCTCTTTATTGTACGCCATTCTTGAACAAAAAGAAAATTTTTTCATTTCTTTTCATAAACTCGCTTTTCTATCAATAATTAAACTCTTAATTTAATAAAAGACCTGCTAAAAATCTTTTTACCTAGATATTTTGAAAAATGCTTGCTAAAAAACTGGAACTCAATCATAATTATATCATTAATACTATCATTCAGTCAGCTGAATGCGAAAGGTTGAAAGCCATTGTTTTTTAGAACATTACGCAGTATAGTCAGGTTCCTTTTATTACTTTTAAACGGGAACGCACATTATCAGAATAGAGAAAAATTACCTAAAGAAGGTACGTTCATTCTCGTAGCTCCTCATAGGACATGGATCGATCCGCTTTACTTGGTCTTGGCAGCAAGTCCTCATGAATTTGCTTTTATGGCAAAAAAAGAACTATTCAAAAACCCGATTTTAGGCTGGATCATCCGGCATGCACATGCTTTCCCTGTTGATCGGGAAAATCCAGGACCGAGTGCTATCAAAACACCGGTAAAAATATTAAAACAAGGTCATTTAAATTTAGGTATTTTCCCAACAGGTACAAGACATTCTTCCGAACTTAAAGGAGGAGCTATTACCATTGCAAAACTAAGCGGAGTACCGATCGTCCCGGCTGTTTACCAAGGCCCCTTAACTCTTGCTAAACTAGTGACACGGAAACGTGTAACTGTACGTTTTGGCGATCCTATCGTTATTGACCGGAACACTAAATTGTCAAAAGATAAATTGAAAGAAATTGAAGGACAAATGCAACAAGCTTTTGATCAATTAGATCATGAAATCGATCCATCTTATACTTATAAAATCGAACCTTAAACTGTTCAAGAAAAAACTGCTCTCAAATTGAGGGCAGTTTTTCTGTTTAACAAGCTATAAAATCCATGGATTCCATCAACCAATCGAACAAGTACTGTTCAGTTTTTTTCTAATCCACTAGACCACTATTCTGCAGCCGGTACATTTCATGATAAACACCGTTTTTTTCAACTAATTCATCATGAGTTCCGCGTTCGATAATTTCACCGTGATCTAAAACTAAAATCATATCGGCATCGCGAATCGTGGATAATCGATGTGCAATTGCTAATGTCGTGCGGCCTTGGCGCATTCTGATAAGTCCTTCCTGAATTAAAGCTTCCGTTTCTGTATCAATATTAGCAGTTGCTTCATCCAGAATCAGGATTTTAGGGTCGGTTACGATCGTACTGGCAAATGAAATTAATTGTTTTTGCCCGCTAGAATAACTGGCCCCTCTTTCAATTACTTTTGAATCATACTGATCAGGTAATTGTTCAATAAAAGTATCCGCTTGAACAAATTGTGCCGCAGCTTCAATTTGACGATCAGAGATAGCTGGATTCTTCAAACGAATATTGTCTTTGATGGTTCCATAAAATAAGAAAGAGTCTTGTAAAACCAACCCCATTTTACTTCTCAACTCTTCAATAGGATATTTTTTTATCGAGATGCCATCAATTAAGATTTCTCCTTCAAAGAATTCATAAAACCGCATCATCACATTAATGATTGAGCTTTTCCCGCTCCCTGTATGTCCAACGAGTGCTACTGTTTCTCCAGGATGAGCAGTAAAAGTAATATTGTTCAACACTTTTTTCTTTCCATCATAAGAAAAGCTGACATTTTTGAATTCAATTTTTCCTTCTTTAACTTTCGCATGACTGTCTGCTGCTTGTTGCGGTGTTAGTTCTTGATTATCTAAAACCTTCAAAACTCTGCTGCTAGAGACAATCCCATCTTGAAAAATACTTAAGCTGTCCATCATCCGTACCATTGGATTGAAGAAGTTTCGTACATAAGATGTAAATGCATAAATAACTCCGACTCCTACTGCTCCATTAAGGGCATCATAACCAAAGAAACTCAATACTACAACCAGCGCGAGTGTATCCAATAAGTTAATAATCGGGCCAAGCAACAAAGCATTAGCCTTAACCATAGCATAACGAGAATCAAAGTAGGAGCTGTTGGTTTTTTCAAAATCTTTTTGCAGCCTTTTTTCTTGACGGAACTGTTGAATGATACTCATTCCTGAAATAGACTCAGCTAATTTTGTATTCAATACGCTAAGTTTTTCACGCATACTGCGGTAAATAGTTGAACTGTATTTTTGATAGTACCAGACAACCACTAAGAGTGCTGGAATAAACAACATGATCCACAGCGTAATTTTTAAATTTAAAAATGCCATCGCAACAAAAGAAGCTACCACTCCAAAAACACCTTGTAAAACAGTTAGGAAAACTTCCCAAAATTCTTTGATGGTTTCCGTATCGTTTGTTACACGCGTTACGATTGAACCCGCTGGTGTTTGATCATAAAATCTCATTCCCAACGTATGCAATTTCGAGAAAATTTTATTCCGAATATTCTCAATTGTTTTTTCTGATGCTAAATTAAATAAATATAAATTTAGATACCAAACAATGATTTTGATGAGGGTTACTCCAAAATAAGCTAGTGCAAAAAAAGCGATGATGCGGGTCGTGGCTGTCTGAGTCGCTAAATAATCGTCCATAAAGGTTTGTAAGATACGGGGCAGGATAACATTTGTTATAGCCAGCAACACCCCAAAGAATATTCCCATAAAAAACCGGCTTTTAAAAGGAGCGCCAAAAGAAAATATTCTTTTCACTACTTTAATTTGTTCTTTAAATGGAATGGACTGTGACCAATTTGTATTTTGTTCCATTAGTCTGTCCCTCCTTTGACATTTCGTTCTAATTGTTGTTTATCATACATTTCTTTGTACCAGCCATTAAGAGCAAGCAATTCCAGGTGAGTCCCTCGCTCAGTGATCTTACCATCTTCAACTACAATAATTTCATCTGCATGCAATACACTGCTAATACGGTGAGCAGCGATGATTGTTGTTTGTTCAGAACGTTCCTTTTTCAAAGCTGCTAAAATCGCTTCCTCTGTTTTGGCATCGACTGCTGAAAGTGCATCATCTAAAATTAATAGCTCAGGATTGATGATCAAAGCACGAGCTATGGCTAAACGTTGTTTTTGTCCGCCAGATAAAGAAACCCCTCGTTCACCTACTAAAGTATCGTAGCCTTGTTCCATCTCTAAAATATCTTCGTGAACAGCGGTCAGTCTGGCAACGTGTTCTACCATTGCTTGATCAAGGTCTTGGTCAGCAAAACGGATATTTTCTTTGATACTAGTTGAAAATAAAAATTGGTCTTGCGGCACATATCCAATATGCTGCAGCAAGGCATTTAATGAATAATCTCTAATATCATGGTCTCCATAAGTTATCTGACCTTTGTAGCGGTCATATTCTCGTAATAATAATTTAAATATCGTGGTTTTTCCTGAACCTGTTTTTCCAACTACTCCAAGTGTTTGACCACGTTTTAAATCAAAATGAATATTTTCTAAAACGGTCGTTGTCTTTTTAGGATAACAAAACTTTTCAATATTGTAGTGGATATCTCCTGTGATAGCCGTTTCAATGGCGTGAGGATTTTCAATGATCTTAGACTTTTCCTGTAAAATACGATCCACTCGGTCGTAACTCGCACTTCCGCGCTCTAAAATATTAAATAGTCGTCCAATAGCGAACATTGGCCAAACCAGCATCGCAATGTAGTTAATGAACGTCACAAAGTCTCCAATTGTAATTACATTTGTCATGACCATATGCCCGCCTAATGTGATGGTCAAAATATAAGAAATTCCAATAATAAAGGTCATTACAGGATCAAATAGCGAATCAATTTTATAAACTTTTCTATTTTCAACAACTACTTGAGCTGTTTTACTCTTAAATTCTTCAATGTCTTCGTTTTCTTGCCCAAAAGTTTTGATCACTTTCATTCCCGAGATGCTTTCTTGTGTTTTATCATTCATATGCGAAAAAGCGGCTTGAGCTCTGCGAAAACGTTCATGAAGCTTTGAACCTAGTATACGAGAGGCCAGTCCTAAAAAAGGCAGTGGAATCAACGCAATTAACGTTAAACGCCAATCTACTACGATCATCATCGCCACAACCGTTATTCCCCCTGTAATAATTGAATCTACAAAAGTTAAGATTCCTCCTCCTGCAACGTTTCGTATCGCATTTAAATCATTAGTCGCATGAGCCATCAAATCACCAGTACGGTATTTTTGAAAAAAGCTAGCGTCCATGGCCGTAAAATGATCAAATAATCTTTTCCTTAATATTCGTTCTAACTTAGCAGAAGTTCCCCATATATTCATTCGCCAGACATAACGAAAAAGATATTGTGTAACAGCTGTTACAGTTAAAATAATCAGCCATTGAATCAAGATGGCTTTTGTTAACGTCCCTTGCTTGATGTGGTCAATGACAATTCCCAAAATTCTCGGCGGCAGCAATTGTAGTAGCGAAACAAAAATCAAAAAACTGACTCCAGTAATATATGCCTTTTTTTCTTGTTTAAAGAACCAACCTAATTTTTTATAGACTCCCACTTTGTTTCTTCACCTACTTTTCGCTTAATTTGGTTATTTTTTTAAATAAAAAATGCAAACAGAAAAAATCTGCTCGCATGATTTACATAAGCGTAGCATTAATAGCTGCTTACTTCTTTTTATTCTTTTTTTCAGATTGGACTTTCATTGAAGCCATCATTTGTTTGATTTTCTTTTCAGATGGTTTTTGGCCCATTTGCATCATCAACATACGTAAAGTATCTTCATTAATTGGTGGGTTTTTTTGGAAGTAATCCATCATGTATTTTCTTGCCAAGAAAAATCCGGCAACTAAACCTGCTACTAATGCAAGAATAATTAAAAATATTGCTAAACCTGTATTCATTTCAATTCACTCCTTTCAAACTCTTTCCCTCGTTAATTGTACTAGACTTTTACTTAAAAATAAATAGCTAAACAACACTACAAAGAAAAAAGTAAAGGTTTTACTGAAATTATTGGTTTATAATAAGAAAAATGGGACAAGCTCGACCCGATTCGAAAACAATTCAGACATGCTCTCTAAGTCGCCTTGCCTTGTAAGGGTGCTCTACTTTATAAAATAGCCATGTGAATTGCGAAAAACACCAATCCACATGGCTAAATGCTAGAAAATTCTATAATGTGTTGTAAACTGCTACAACATTCTCAACTGTAAACCCGTAATTTTCAATAACAGTATTCCCTGGAGCACTTGCACCATATTTGTCAATGGCTACTGTTGCGCCATCAAGGCCGACATAGCGTTCCCAACCAAAGCTAGCTCCCATCTCAATGGAAACCCGTTTGCGGACAGCACGTGGCAAGACAGATTCTTGATAAGCAGCGTCTTGTTTTTCAAACAAATCAAAACTTGGCATAGAAACAACAGATACATCTTTTCCGTCTGCTTTTAATGCTTTTTGAGCTTCCAACGCTAAGGCTACTTCCGATCCAGTCGCAATCAAAATCCCTTCTGGTGTTTCACCGGATTGAGGAGAAAGGACATAAGCTCCTTTAGCCACATTCTCTTGCGCTAGTTCTTGTGTTTTAGGCAAAACAGGTAAGTTTTGACGAGACAACACCAACATAGTCGGATGATCAGTTGAAGTAACAGCGATCTTCCAAGCGGCTACTACTTCATTTCCATCTGCCGGACGCAAGACGGTTAAATTCGGCATACTGCGTAAACTAGATAAATGTTCAACGGGTTCATGCGTTGGCCCATCTTCCCCAACGGCTACAGAATCGTGTGTAAAGACATAAGTTACAGGCAATTTTGAAATAGCGGCCAAGCGGATAGCAGCTCTTAAATAGTCAGTAAAGACAAAGAACGTACCTACATATGTTTTTGTTCCTCCATGTAACGTAATGCCATTTGCTGCAGCTGTCATCGCAAATTCACGTACGCCATACCAAATATTGCGTCCTTCATATTGTCCAGGCTGGAAGTCTTTTTCACCAGACACCATGGTGTTGTTTGAAGAAGATAAGTCGGCTGAACCGCCCCAGAAAGAAGGAACTTTTTTAGAAATTGCTGACAACGTTTGACTACTTGTTACACGGGAAGCTAACGCATCATCTTCTACTGAAAAAGTTGGTAATTCGCTATCCCAGTCTTCTGGCAGTTCATTCTTCATAGCTTGCTCAAATTGAGCAGCTAGTTCAGGATAATCTTTACGATATTCTTCAAAAGCAGCGTGCCATTTTTCTTCAGCATCCGTTCCTTTATCGACCATTGTTTCTTTAAAGCGGTCAGCCACTTCTGAAGGAACAAAGAAATCTTCGCCTTCCCAGCCATAAGCTTTTTTCGCAGCTTCAATTCCTTCTGGTCCTAAAGGAGCCCCATGAACTTTATGCGATCCAGCATTTGGTGAACCAAAACCAATGACTGTTTTAACTTCGATTAAGGTTGGTTTAGTTGTTTCTGCCTTGGCGGTTTCAATTGCTGCATTGATTTCATCAAGATCGTTTCCGTCTTTCACCAAAATATACTGCCAGTCATAAGCTTCGAACCGTTGCCCTACATTCTCAGTAAAGGCTTTTGACGTTGGTCCGTCTAAAGAAATGTCATTTGAATCATACAACATAATCAATTTGCCTAAACCTAAATGACCAGCTAAACTAGCAGCTTCAGCCGAAACCCCTTCCATTAAATCGCCATCGCCACACAAAGCATACGTATAATGATCTACAATAGTATGGCTTTCTTTATTATAAGACGCAGCCAAATGGGCTTCAGCCATAGCCATTCCTACCGCATTTGCAATTCCTTGTCCTAAAGGACCGGTTGTTGCTTCGACTCCATCTGTATAGTGAACCTCGGGATGTCCAGGAGTTTTACTGTCCCATTGACGGAAGCTTTTTAGATCTTCAATAGAAACTTGGTAGCCTGCTAGATGCAGTAAGCTGTATAACATCATTGATCCATGCCCGGCTGAAAGAACAAATCGATCACGATCGACCCATTTTGAATTTTTAGGGTTCACTTTTAAGTGTTGAGTCCAAAGGGTATAAGCCATTGGCGCTGCTCCCATTGGCAATCCAGGGTGGCCCGAATTGGCTTTTTGTACTCCATCTATACTTAGTGTTCTAATCGTATTTACCGCTAGTTGGTCCGTATTGTCAAACAATTAAATCATCCTTTCAATTGTGTTACCTCTAGTTTACTGTTTTATCGCTATCGAAGCAACGACTGAATACAATAATTTGAAAATATTTTTGATTGTATCCAGCAGTCTAAATTGCTTTTAGCGATTATGAAAGCCTTTTTCTTTTTGAATCTTTTTCAACTTATCAGGGGTTACATCATTACCAGTCTCATCAACGACTTTTAAACCTTCGATATGGTTGCGCATGCCTCCACGAAAAGCTGCTAAATAGGCTTCACGTAATTTTTTTTGTTCTGTTTGTTCAGAAAGACTCAAACCTTCATTTTTAGATTTTCTTGCTAATTCATTAATTCTTTCTAGTTGATCTTTAGGCAACATTTTACTCACTCCATTTTTTTATTCTTTCACTACTATACCAAAAAAAATAAGGAAATACATTAAATTAGTTTGCAAAATAGCGAACATTTGTTTGATTGTCATATAATTTTATGGTATTCTGTCAATGAGTATACAATCTAAGAAATGAGGTGCGATTATTTATGCGTAAGACTCCTGAATCTAGACAGATGGAAGTATTACATTATATTCATGAACAAGTGCAGTTAAAGGGTTACCCGCCGACTGTGCGTGAAATTGGAACAGCCGTTTCTTTGTCTTCTACATCAACTGTCCATGGTCATTTAGCAAGATTAGAAAAAAATGGGTACATTCAACGTGACCCAAGCAAACCGCGTGCGATTGAGTTAACAGCTACTGGTTTGTCAAAACTAGGTATTCAATTGGAACACATTCCTTTACTGGGTACTGTCACAGCTGGCGAACCTATCTTAGCAGTAGAAGAAGCAACAGATTATTTCCCGCTTCCTCCTAACTTAAAACAAGAAAGCGAAGCTCTCTTTATGCTGACTATTCGCGGTGAAAGTATGATCAATGCTGGGATATTCGACGGCGATGAAGTGATTGTCCGTAAACAATCAAGTGCAAATAACGGTGACATTATTATTGCTTTAACTAATGAAGATGAAGCCACTTGCAAAAGATTTTATCGAGAAAGTAATTACTATCGGTTACAACCAGAAAACGATACAATGGATGCTATTATTTTAGATGAAGTAACCGTCCTTGGAAAAGTTGTCGGCCTTTATCGAAGCCATATTTTTTAAACACAAACAATTTAGAGCAACTAACGTAGCTAAAGTTGCTACAGGCATGATAAAGTGGATATCGAGTCTGCCGTTTGGAACATATTTAATAAAAATTATTAAGAAATGGAAAAGAGGTCGGCCCTTTGGGTCAACCTCTTTTTGTTTATTGGTTCTTTATCGAATTGTGTTGGTCATGCTTAATAATGAAATTTCCTCCGGAATTTACGCGTCTGCTTGCATGAGCCATGGGAACGACTGGAGCCTTACATGTCACCAGCCTTTCAAGCCTCAAACGAAGCCTAACCGCTTCGTAATTCGCATTGAATCCTTTACATGGCTGCAAGGAGCCGCTATTCCTCCGTAAATTTCAAGTTGTGGAATAGACTCATTCTTCTTACCAACACTAAAAATAATAGAACCTGTTTATTTATTTGTTAAAGAAAAAAATCAATATTCCATTAAAGCTAAAATATCGTAGTCTTTAATTTTATCGCGGCCTTTTAATTCACTTAATTCAACAAGGAAAGCTGTCCCTACAACTTCTCCACCTAATTGTTCGATTAATTTGATGGTTGCTGCAATGGTGCCGCCTGTGGCTAAAAGATCATCACAAACTAAAACTTTTTGGCCAGGTTTAATGGCATCTTTATGAATTTGTAGAATATCATTGCCGTATTCTAGACCATAGTTAACTTCAACCGTTTCACGCGGAAGTTTCCCTTTTTTTCTTGCAGGAGCAAAACCGATACCTAATTCATAAGCTACAGGACAACCAACGATAAAACCGCGAGCTTCCGGTCCAACAATCATGTCTACCTCTTTATTTTTTGCATACTGAACAATTTCATTTGTTGCATAACGATAAGCTTCCCCATCTGCCATCAAGGGTGAAATGTCACGAAAAATAATACCTTCTTCTGGGAAATCCGGTACGTCTGCAATATATTCTTTTAAATCCATTGAATCTTTTCCTCCATTCAATTTTACAGTTCTTTTTTCAGCTGAGCCTTTAGCCAGCTTTCCAGTTCTGTAAAGTGACTGTAAATAAGGGCTTCTTCAGCTTCTATTTTTCTCAGTCGTTTTTGATATTTATCTGTTTTTGTTAATTCTCTTTTTTCGGTATTTTGAACTATGTTCATAACACCGTCTTTTATTGTAACAAATCCTACTTCAAAAAACACTGAAATCATGAAAATTAACAAGTTTTCTTTTATTTTTAAAAAGTCGGCTAATAAATTTAATTGTTGTCGTACATTGATATTCACATGTGTCGTTATAAATTTATATACTTTAGTGAATTGATCACGAGTTGGCATTCCTTCTAAATAAGCATTCTCTTGACTAAAAAAACAAACAGTAATTTTTTCTGGACGACAATTTTGTAGTAAACGGCTTAACCAAGCTAAATCTGGAGGACAATCTACTAAAATAAGATGCGCTGTCTGCATCTTAAATCCTTCAGTTGCAGAAAAATCGGTAATTAACTGGGCAGAGCTAGCTTCAGCCAGTTTTTCTACATTTGCTTCGTAATTTTTTTTGTCAAAAAAAACATAATCAGCCGAAGCTAGTTTCCAAATAGTTGGAGAGATTTGGGTACTTCTTAAATCGAAGACTTGCATCCCTTCAATAGCTAAGTCTTCTATCATTAACTGAGGTTTGCGTAACCCATTCCATTCGTTGATGCTTAACTTTCCTACCAAAGTCAGTTCTGCATCTATTCCTATTTCCTCAGCAACTGATCCAAACTGAAAACCAATTACATCTAAGGAAGTTTCATCATTGACTAACTTTAATTTTAAATGAGCTTGGTCGCTGCCAATTCTTCTAACATCCTGAGCTTTAGCTTTTTCTAAAATAAAAGTCGGCTTTAAATTATCTGTTCCAAATGGCGCAAGTTGTTGAATCTCTTCAATAGCTTCAAGAGTAATCTCGGTTAACTTTAACTGCTCATCAATAACTATTTCCTCAGCTAATTGATCTTCCAAGCCGCTTTGCACTAAAAAGGCATTAAGTTCGGTTTGAATCGTCGGAATATTTTCGATAGGCACAGTTAATCCAGCTGCCATATGGTGACCGCCGAAAGTCGTAGTTAAATGCGCGACATCTTCCAAAGCATGGTAAAGATGGTAAGCAGCGACGCTACGGCCTGAACCCTTTGCTGACCCTTTCTCTTTGTCTATATTAAGAACAATAGCAGGTTTGCCCGTTTTCCCTACGACTTTACTTGCAACGATACCTAAAACACCTTCATGCCAACCTTCTTTCGCTAAAACATATACATGAGGATTGCTATCGTTTTTTTCAATCATATTAAAAGCTTCTGCTGTAATGGAAGCTACAATGGTTTGCCGTTCACTATTTTTTTCATTAATCTGTTTAGCTAATGTAACAGCTTCCTCTTCATCAAATGTCGTTAGTAGTTCTACCGCAGGAGCAGCATCACCTAAACGTCCTATCGCATTTAAACGGGGAGCCAATATAAACCCAATTGTTTCTTCGTCTATTTCTGATTGTTTCACGCCAGCAACCTTACAAAGGGCCGCTATTCCGATTCTTTGAGAATCTTTCAAAACAGCTAAACCTTGTAGAACCAATGCTCGGTTTTCTCCTGTTAGCGATACTAAATCTGCTATGGTTCCTATAGCTACCAAATCTAGTAACTCAAAAGGCATTTCGCCTAGTAACGCAGTAGCTAACTTAAAAGCTACTCCGACTCCTGCTAATTCGCCAAAGGGATAATTCCCTTCTGGGTGACGTGGATGAATTAAAGCATAAGCGGCTGGCAACTCTGCTGGTACTTCATGATGATCGGTTACAATAACGTCTACTCCTAATTCATTTGCTCGGGCAATGGCTTCATGACCTGAAATACCATTGTCACAAGTGAGAATTAGTGCTGTGCCTGATGAAATTAAGTTTTCAAATGCTTGAACATTTGGACCATAGCCATCATCAAACCGATTGGGAATGTAAAAATCTACTTCTCCTCCAATCATTTCTATGGTTTCTTTTAGTACAGCGGTACTGGTAACACCATCCGAATCGTAATCTCCATATACAGTGATTCGTTCGCCATTTTCAATAGCTTCCATAATCCGTGAAACAGCTTTATCCATATCCTTCAACATAAAAGGATCGTGAATCCATGTTTCATCAGGTTGCAAAAATTGTTGGATTTCTTCTGCGGTTTCCAGTCCTTTTTGCAGACACAGAGAAAGAAACAACGATGTATAAGCAGATTCTGGATCTAGTTCTTGTCTCTTTACTTCACTTAACGGCAATTCTTCTTTTACTTTCCATTTTGTATGTGTTTTTAACAAACGACTTCACTCCTAACTTTTACATTATAACAAATAAACACTAAAAAAGGTTGATTCATAAATTAAAGGCTGGAATAAAGTGGTCATCTCACTTTATTCCAGCCTTAGTTAGCTATTGTTTAAGTATTTATTGTTTGAGCAGACCTAAAAGGACTTTCTCCTTATTAAGGCTCTAAGATGCTTATACCAATTCCGATCAAACCAGGACCAGTATGGACACCCAATGCCGGGCTCACTTCCCCTTCAAATGTGTGTTCAAAATGCGGTAGTTGTTTCTGAAGTTCTGCACGGATCTCTTGCACTTGAGCTTTGGCCGTCTTACCTCCATAAGCAATCGCTAAATTATACTTTTTAGCATTCCCTGCAAATTCCTTGGCTAAATCAATGGCTTTTTGCACACTTTTTTTACTCCCGCGAATTTTTGCAACTGTATCATAAACCCCATCCTCATTACAGGTAATAATCGGTTTTAAATTCAACATATTCCCTAAAATAGAAGCCACTAAACCAATACGTCCACCTTTTTGCAAGTATTCTAATGTGGGTACATGAAAAAACACTTTAGATTTTTTCACATCTTCAAGTAATTTATCTTTGATGGTTTCCCACTTTAGACCATTTTCGACATAGTTATAAGCTTGAACAGCAATTAAGCCACTGCCTATTCCAATATTTTTCGAATCAACTGTAAAAATATCCATATCTTTAAAATTTTCAGCTACAAGACGAACCATATTATTTGTACCGCTTAATCCACTTGAAATAGTCACACAAATAACTTTTTTAAATCCTTCTGCTTGAATTTGTGCTAAAATTTCGCTAATCACTTCTCCACTCGGAAGAGAAGTCTTAGGAATTTCTTCATTAAGACGATCATAAACATCTTGTGCAGTAATATCTACATTGTCCGTATATTCTTCATCTTGATAAATAACTTTTAATGGAATAACTTTCATGTTTCCTAATGCAATATACTCTTCAGGTACATTAGAACCAGAATCCACAAGAAACGCAACTTTTTCTTCAGTCATATTCTTTACCTC
Source organism: Carnobacterium mobile DSM 4848 (assembly GCF_000744825.1). NCBI lineage: Bacteria > Bacillati > Bacillota > Bacilli > Lactobacillales > Carnobacteriaceae > Carnobacterium > Carnobacterium mobile. The sequence goes on along the minus strand of NZ_JQMR01000001.1, from coordinate 366,913 downwards.
GCAATTTTATTTTTTCGATTTACCATCTTTTTTATTTCTTACCTTTTCTTCTCCAATCAGTGCTAACGTTTTTTCTGTAACAATTTTTGTTGCTACTGCAATCGTTGCAGTTCGCACAACTAAATTGTTCATGTCAGTGTCATTTGGCAACAATGGCAACGGAGAAGGTTCTTTCTTTTCAAGATGAGACCCAATGGCTACTAATGCGGCTTCTTGTTCTGTACAAAATAAATCATATGCCCCACGAATTCCACTGATAGAAGCTTGATAAACGAGGCCTTCTTTAACTTCTGGGATGGTTAACACTTGTTTTAAAACGGATATAGCAATCAAATAAGCTAAATGCTTTTTTTTATACCTTTTTTTTACAGGTGGAGGAATTAAATCCAGTTTCACATAGTTGTTTATCATTGAAGCTGTAATAATCTTTTTCTGTTTACTTGGATTAAAAACAAAGAGGTATTTATCAATTAAAGTCAAAACTTGATCCATATAAAGATCAAAGTCAGGCAATTCTTCCCAGCGCGGGAAATGAAACTGAGTAATCTCTTGTGTCCACTCAATAAGCTCTTCTTCTATTTTATTCACTATCTCACCTGTTTCATTTTCTATGATTAATTGTATTTTACCATTAATTCCAAAACTAGACAAACTAGTTTTGGAAACTAGTTAACATTTACAAGTATCTCTCTCCCTTAAAAGTAACCGTATACATAGTAACACGATAAATTAGTCGCTTGCAAGAGCCATGGGAACGACTGGATCATTTCGTGTCTCCAGCCTTTCAAGCCTTGTCATGGCTGTTACTGCTTTAGCAGTTTTATAGACATGATACACTTGGGCTCATGCTTACAGTGCTACTTTGAATCCTTTACATGGCTGCAAGCAGCCGCTATTCCTCCAAAAACTTCAAGATTGTGGGATAGATTCATTTTTCTTACCAATGCCAAAAAATAATAGAACCAAAAAATGTAAGAAACTTCCGCTAACGGATTTTTCTTACATTCTTACTCATTAGAAGCAATCAGCAACTGATTTTATATTATAAAGTCGGCGGTGTAGGTGTTTTAGACGTCATTCGTTCAACCAACTCTTTTTCTAAACTATCAATTTTATTTGCTTGTTCAATTATTTTTTCATCTTTTTCAGTTATCTTATGTTCGTATTCTTCTCTTACTTGTTTCAACTCTTGTTGTTTTGTTTCTTCTGCATTTGACAAATCGGATTCATAATTTTTAATTTTTTTCTTTGTTCTATACGCTGTACTCGTTGCAATCAAAACCGTAATCAACGCTCCAATAAACAAAGAACCTAAAATCACCATAATTAATGGCCATGTAACTAAAGCAAAACCGAAATTAACTGGCACGTCTGCTACATTTAAGACGGCAAATAATGCAATTAATAACACCAATATGATGGCTAAAACTGTTCCCCACTGTTTTTTCATCGTTCCTTCCCCCTTCTAACTAAGTAAAGCGGACAAACCTGCTTGCCCTTCTTAAAAATAGAGAGTACGACTTGGGGAGCAACGCTCCTTTCGTCTAATACCCAACTCTATAAAAAACTAACTTCTCAATTTATATTTTAGCATAGTACAGGTTATTCTCCCTAAGAAAAAGCTTTATTTGTTATTGAAAAAGGTTAAAGCTAAAAAATCACCAGTTCTTGGGAATAAAGAATACAATTTACCCGCAACTTCCATTAGATAAGGCAAATTCAGCTCTCTTTTGGATGTGCCAATCAATTCTACGATACGGTTAGCAACCATAACTGGATTTAAGACCATGCGGCCTACTTTTTCTAAATAATTGCCGCTCTCATCCGCGATATCAAAAAAGTTCGTTTCGATTGGACCAGGATTAACAGTTGTCACATAAATGTTTAAAGGCTTCAATTCTAAGCGCAGCGCATTTGAGTAACCCATTACTGCAAATTTTGTAGCAGAATAGATAGTTGATTTTGGTGTGGCTATTTTTCCAGCTTGTGAAGCAATATTAATAATGTGTCCTTGTTTTCTCTCTGCCATTTGGATAGCAACCAATTGTGTAACGTACATCATACCCAGCACATTGACTCTAAACATTTTTTCAGCAAGCGCCATATCAAAAGTTAACGCTTCTTCAAAATGACCAAATCCTGCATTATTGATTAAAACATCGATTTTTCCTACTTGCTGGTATACATCTTCAATTACTTTTTGAATGGCTTCAGGATCAGATACATCCATTGCATATGCATAAGCTTCTTTCCCAGACAAAGCAGCACACTTTTTTTTAACTTCTAAAAGTAGATCCATTCTGCGTGCACTAACTACTACAACTGCACCTTGTTTAGCAGCTGCATATGCAATTTGTTCGCCTAATCCAGTTGAACCACCTGTAATAAAAATAATCTGATCTGTTAATCGTTCTTGTTTATTTTTCATCTGTCTTTTTCCCTTCTTTAATGGGTTTCTTTTTGTAGCGGAATATTAACCTCTTCAAAATCTTTTACGATATGTGTATGTTTAAAGGTTTTTTGTGCTTCTTGTTCTAATGCATAAGCGTCTTTTCCTAAATAACGGGCACTGATATGCGTTAATAATAACCGCTTAGCTCCTGATTCTAAAGCAACTTCTGCTGCATCACGATTCGTAGAATGGTTATAGTCACGAGCCATTTTTTGTTCCGATCCTTCAAAAGTACTTTCATGAACAAGCACATCAGCATCTTTAGCCAAGATTACACTGTTTGCAGTCTTTTTGGTATCGCCAAGAATTGTGACAATCCGGCCTTTTTGGGTCGCGCCAATAAAATCTTTTCCATTAAAAGTGCGGCCGTCCGGCAGAGTAATTGTTTCTCCTTGTTTTAATTTCCCATATAGCGGACCAAATGGTACACCTACTTCTTTTAGCTTTTCAACTTGCAAACTTCCTTGATGATCCGCTTCTTGGATCCGATAGCCAAAAGATTGAATACCATGTTCAAGAGGAAGACAAGAAACTTTAAATTGTGTGTCTTCAAAAAGAATACCAGGTTCATTAATTTCATGAAACTTCAAAGAGTATTTTAAATACGTACCAGAAACCTTTAAACTGGTCAAAACAAACTGTTTGATTCCTTTTGGTCCATATATCGTTAAAGGTCCTTCTCCTCCTTGAAATGAACGGCTGCTGATTAATCCTGGCAAGCCAAAAATATGATCGCCATGAAGATGGGTAATAAAAATTTTATCGATTTTCCGCGGTTTTAAAGTGGTATGGAGGATTTGCTGTTGTGTTGCTTCACCACAATCAAATAGCCAAACGCTGTTTCTTTCATCCAATAATTTTAATGCAATGCTTGTGACATTGCGGTGTTTTGCCGGAACTCCTGCACCTGTTCCTAAAAATAATAATTCCATTTTATCCGATCCTAACTCTATAGATTTTTATCACTCGTTAACAGCAAGTAGAAACTCCTCTTTAGTTTAACAAAATTGCGTTAATATAGCGATAAGCACTTCCCGAAAAAAAGAAACCACATGAGCAAATGTCAAGTGGCTTCCTTTCAATTCCAACAGCTCTTATTCAACAAATTCAAATTCATATTTCAAAATACGAACTGTATCTCCGTCTACTGCTCCGCGTTCACGTAGTTCTTCATCAATTCCCATTGCTCTTAATTGACGAGCAAAACGACGAATGGACTCATCGTGATCAAAATTAGTCATTTTAAATAATTTTTCTAGTTTGTCGCCTGAGATCACCCAAGTTGCATCAGGATCTCTTGTAATTTTATAGCCTTTATCTTCAGCAGTGTGTTTGTATAACACAACTTCTTCTTGTTCTTGTTCCAACTCTTCCAAGTGGAATTCAGAAGTAGTCTCTAGCACATCAGCCGTTGCATTTAATAAATTATTGATACCTTTATGTGAAATCGCTGAAATAGGAAAAATTTGAATATCATCCTCATATTCATCTTCTTTCAAAGACTGAAGTTTCTTTTTAAAAGCTTTCAGATTTTCTTCCGCTTCAGGCATGTCCATCTTATTAGCAACAATCAGCTGAGGCCGTTCTAATAAACGCAAGTCATAGCTTTCAAGTTCTTTATTGATTGTTACATAATCTTCGTATGGGTCTCTGCCTTCACTGCCGCTCATATCAATCACATGCAAAATCACACGTGTGCGCTCAATATGTCTCAAAAATTGAATACCAAGACCCACTCCTTGTGATGCACCTTCAATCAGTCCAGGCAAGTCAGCCATCACAAAACTTTTTCCTTGAGTTGTTTGAACCATTCCTAAATTAGGAACCAGAGTAGTAAAATGATAGGCTCCGATTTTAGGACGTGCTGCAGAAACAATTGAAAGCAAAGTAGATTTTCCAACTGACGGAAAACCAACTAACCCGACATCTGCTAGAACTTTCAATTCTAATTCTAGATTCCGTTCTTCACCGGGTTCACCGTTTTCTGCCACTTCAGGAGCTGGATTTCTTGGAGTAGCAAAACGAATATTGCCTCGTCCGCCTCGTCCGCCTTTTGCCACTGTCAAGCGTTGTCCTTCATGAATTAAGTCCCCTAAAACAATTCCTGTATCCACATCTCTTACAACAGTTCCAGGCGGGACTTTGATGAATGTATCTCCAGCTCCTCTGCCGTGCATACTTTTACTCATTCCATGTTCTCCATCTTCGCCTTTATAATGACGATTAAAACGAAAATCCATTAAAGTTCGTAATCCTTCATCAACAATAAAAATTAAACTTCCGCCTTTTCCGCCATCTCCACCAGCCGGTCCGCCATCTGGAACATATTTTTCGCGCCTGAAAGCTACCATGCCGTTACCGCCATTGCCAGCTTTTACGCTAATTGTTACTTGATCTAAAAACATTGACATTATTGATTTCCTCCTCATTTTTTACAGTTATGAGAGTTTTATTTTGATTTTTTTTGGGTTACTCTTTAGATGATGCAGCGAGAATTCTTATTGTTACATTTGTTCCAAGATGTAAACAAGTATATTTTCCGTCACGTATTACCTAAAAAATGAGGTAATGTTCAGTATACCCCATTCTAATCCATTACCTATTGTACGGATATTTTCTTACTTTGTCCATTTAAACCTGAATAAGGATGAAGGGTTTTTTCTTAAGCTTCTTAAGTGAACAAGAGTTTATTTAGAAAACCATGTTAGAATGGCTATCAATAAGAAAATTCCTCCGATAGTTGCCCAACTTTGCCATCGAGCAAAATTGATTGTTATTCCAATTCCAAACTTTTTTTCTATCCAAATTGAAGGATCATCAGAATTATAATAAAAAATCCCTAACTTCCAATACCGGTCTTCATTATAACGACGTGCTGACTTAGTTTTTTCTTCTGGGATATCATGTATTTTTAACCGTTCTCCGCCTTGCCCATATTTCAAAGATAGAACAACAGTATAGCCTAAAACAAAGAGCGTATAGCAAATAGTTAGGTAGATAAACCACTTAATAGGCACTTTGCTGAACAGCACAGTAGCAAATTGAAGTGCACTTAGCAATAACTGGGTTAAAATAGAAACGAGTAAAGAAAAACGAGACCAAGCTTGGCGAAAGAGACGATTTTTTAAATTAGAAATAGAGGGATTTTTAGGATCTAAAGCTTGTTTTGCTTTTTTAACTGAATAATTGCTTATTACAAAAATAAGAGTCATTATCAACTGAATCCCCAATAAACCAAAAACAGTTTTAACGGATTTAGTTGCAAACCGGTCTGGCTCGAAATTCATTCCCCAATGAATGGGGAAAACAGCAGGAATCCGTTGGTAATTTAACCAAGTAATGAGTGCTGTTCCGCCAATAATTATCAAGTTACTAAAGACAATAATCGCATTTGGGATCAATAGTCCGTTTTTTCGAGAATTTAAATCTACTACAATTTCTTGCGAACTCCCGCTTTCTTTTGGCAATTGCCTTTTCCAGGCCTGCACTTTTTTATGGATCACTAAATAAGATGAACTAGCAATCACTAAGATCAATAGTATCCCTATAGTACTATAAATACCTAGTTGCATCTCTGCTTGTGCTGTATTTTTAATATGAGAAAAAACAAAGAAAGGAATTGTAAAAAGGATACTGCTTGTAATAGTAATTAAGAAATACTGTTTCATCCATTTTTTTAATTGCTCGTCTTCTTCATAGGTTTCAGGTATGCTGACACCAAATTGACTACTTTTTCGCCCCATAAACGGAGTCAATCCCATTATAATTCCGACTACCAAAAATAGAATAACCATAAATCCTACAAATAAGATCATTTTTCTTCTCTCCTTTGTATCTCCGCATTGATTGATTCACGTATGACGTTTACTTCTTTTTCGGATAATTGATAAATAGCAGCATCGATCATCAATTCTGTTAATTTGAGTTTAAATCCCTCTTGATACGTGTCACTCATATTCATCTGTTCACGCTCTCTTACTTGAAAGCCTTTTTTATGGTTTGTTAAAACTTTTTCATCCACTAATTGCAAATAGGCTTTATTGACTGTATGCATATTTACGCCAATATCGCCAGCTAAACTACGGACACTTGGCAACATTTCACCTGGAATCAGTTCCTTTTTTAAGATCCCAATTTTTATTTGATAAACTAATTGTACATATATCGGTGTATCACTTTCTGGCTTAATATGAATCATCACGTTAAAAACTCCTTTACAAAAATCTAATGGTTGTTCTATAACAATTATAACAAGTAAATTTTAAAACACAAGAACGGAAACCGCTTAATAATATTGATTGTTTTTGAGCGTTTTTGATGGTATTATAAGAGTTCGAGGAGGGTCGATATGTTAACTGAAGAACGTCATAATTATATTCTTACTCAATTAAAACAGCGCGGACTAGTAAAATCCCAAGACTTGATAAATAATTTAAATTGCTCTGAATCCACTATCCGCAGAGATTTAGCTTTATTAGAAGCCGCTGGAGAATTAACCCGTATACATGGCGGAGCTAAAAGAACTTATCACTTAGATGAAGAATTGACAGCTCATGAAAAAACCTCCAAAAACATCCAAGAAAAAAAAGCCATTGCTGAATTAGCAGCTTCTTTTATTGAAGAAAATGATACCATTTTTTTAGATGCAGGAACCACTACCCTTTATTTAATTCCTTTTTTAAAAAATAAAAACATTCGAGTTGTGACAAACGGCATTCAGCAGGCAACTTTATTATCAGAGCTACAAATAAAAACGATTCTGCTTGGCGGAGAAATCAAGACAACCACAAAAGCAATCATTGGAACGGTCAGCAACAATCAATTAAATGATTACCGATTTAATAAAAGCTTTTTGGGAATAAATGGCATTGATTCGGAATTTGGCTTTACTACTCCAGATATTGAAGAGGCTGCTGTTAAAAGACAGGCTCATTTACACAGTTCAAAAACTTACTTCTTAGCCGATCAAACAAAATTCGATAAAGTTAGCTTTGCAAAAGTTTGTGAGCTTGAGGATGCTATTATTGTGACAGATACTATCGACCATACTGTTTATCAAAGTTACTTTGATCAAACAACTATTAAGGAGGCAAAAAAATGATTTATACTGTTACCCTTAATCCATCGATTGACTACATTGTTGAAGTTCCTAATTTCAAAATGGGAGAGTTAAATCGAATGGCAAGGGATATTAAACTGCCCGGAGGAAAAGGAATCAATGTTTCCCGCGTGCTTCACCAACTCGAACAGCCTACAACTGCTTTAGGTTTTCTAGGAGGTTTTACCGGCGATTTCATTACCAACTGGTTGAATCAAGAAGAAGTGATAACTCAATTTACACCGGTTCAAGACGATACAAGAATTAATGTTAAATTGAAATCCGATCAAGAAACAGAGATTAATGCAAATGGTCCGGTTATTACCGAAAAAGAAGCGCAGGCACTCTTATCTCAATTCGATCAGTTAACCTCAAATGATTTAGTCGTTATTTCCGGTAACCAGCCTGCCTCTTTGCCTAAGGATTTTTATCAGCAGATCATTTCTCGAATTGTTGCTACGGGAGCTCGTTTTGTGATGGATACAACAGGACAAGCCTTATTGGATGCTCTTTCTTTTCATCCTTTATTGGTCAAACCCAATCACCATGAATTAGCAGATTTATTCCAAGTCACTTTTAATTCTGTTGACGACATGATTCCTTATGGAAAAGAATTAATTAAAATGGGCGCTTCTTATGCTTTGATTTCTATGGCAGGAGATGGAGCATTATTTTTCACAGAAGATAAAGTATACCAATCAACTGTTCCTAAAGGGAAAGTGAAAAATTCAGTAGGAGCTGGCGACTCAATGGTCGCAGGTTTTATCGGAACGCTTATACAGACGAAGGATCCTTTAACAGCTTTTCAAACTAGTGTTGCTACAGGTAGTGCTACAGCTTTTTCAGATGATTTAGCCAAGAAAAAAGAGATTGACCGTCTTCTTTCTCAAGTTCATGTAACTTTGTTAAGTTAACTATTAGGAGGAAAAAATATGAATATCAACGATTTACTGCTTAAAAGCGTCATGATAATGGATTTAAAAGCAACCACTAAAGAAGCTGCAATTGATGAAATGATTGCTAGTTTAGCTGCTCAAGACCGTCTCAATGATTCGGCTCTTTTTAAAGAAGGTATCATGGCCAGAGAAGCACAAACTTCAACGGGACTTGGAGATGGCATTGCTATGCCGCATGCAAAAACAGCTGCAGTCAATGAAGCTACTGTATTATTTGCTAAAAGTACAAAAGGTGTGGAATATGAAGCTTTAGATGGTCAACCAACCTATTTATTCTTTATGATTGCTGCTCCAGAGGGTGCTAATGACACTCATTTGCAAGCTTTAGCCAGCTTATCTCGGTTATTAATAAACCCTGAATTTGTTGCTTCTCTAAAAGAAACAACAACACCTGATGAAGTCCAAAACTTATTTACAGAAGCAGAGCAAAAACGGTTAGCTGATGAAAAAGCCGAACAACAAGCTGAAGCAACTAAAACTCCCGATGTTGATCGTCCTTTTGTTATTGCAGTAACTGCTTGTCCTACTGGAATTGCTCATACCTATATGGCTGAAGATGCTCTGAAGAAAAAAGCTGCTGAAATGGGTGTAGATATCAAAGTTGAAACCAACGGAACTGAAGGTGTTAAAAACCGATTGACTGCAGCTGATATTGAACGTGCTGCAGGCGTTATCGTCGCTGCTGATAAAAATGTCGAAATGAATCGTTTTGATGGCAAACATGTTCTGCAACGTCCAGTAAGTGACGGAATACGTAAATCTGAAGAACTGATTGATAAAGCTGTTAAACAGCAAGCTCCTACTTTCCATGCAAGTGGTGAAAGAGATATGGAAGATTCAGAAGAAGAAAAAGGTTCTATTATAAGCAAAGTTTATAAAGATTTGATGAATGGGATTTCACATATGCTGCCTTTCGTAGTCGGCGGCGGTATTATTATGGCTCTTTCTTTCCTAGTTGAACCTTACTTTGGAGATAAAAGCGAAATTTTTACTTTCTTAAATTCTTTAGGCAGTAATGCTTTTAACTTTTTGATCCCTATTTTAGCTGGTTATATCGCCATGAGTATCGGTGATCGTCCCGGATTAATGCCAGGGATGGTCGGTGGATTTATGGCTGTTCAAAGTAATGCTGGTTTCTTAGGTGGATTAGCTGCTGGTTTCTTAGCAGGTTATGTTATTCTTTTCTTAAGAAAGCTTCTAAAAGGTATGCCTAAGTCATTGGAAGGGTTGAAATCAATCCTGCTCTACCCTGTACTTGGTTTGTTTATTATCGGTTTATTCATGTACTTTATCATTGATCCTGTTTTTTCTACTATTAATACTGGCATGATCAATTTCCTTGAAAATCTTGGGACTGGGAACGCAGTAATTTTAGGTGCGTTACTAGGCGGAATGATGGCTATTGATATGGGCGGTCCTTTCAATAAAGCTGCCTACGCTTTTTCAATCGGCATCTTCACTGATACAGGTGATGGGAGTTTAATGGCTGCTGTTATGGCTGGTGGGATGATTCCACCTTTAGCTATTGCTCTAGCAAGTACAATCTTTAAAAATAAATTTACAGAAGAGGAAAGAAAATCCGGTCTGACAAATTATATTTTAGGACTTTCTTTTATTACTGAAGGGGCTATTCCTTTCGCAGCCGCTGACCCAATGAGAATTATTGGTTCGTCTGTTGTAGGTGCTGCAATCGCAGGTGGATTAACTCAATTCTGGGATATTACTATTCCAGCACCACATGGTGGAATATTTGCAATTGGTCTTTCAAACCATGCAATTCTTTTCTTGATTACATTAGTAATTGGAATGATTGTTTCTGCTACTATTCTTGGACTATGGAAAAAACCTGTTGCGGTTAAAGATGACAATAAAAAATAAAAAATGATAGAAAAAAACCTCAAAACTTTTTAAGTTTTGAGGTTTTTTTTTGGTTCTATAATACTTTTGCTAAGAAGTTTTTTGTTCGTTCATGTTGTGGGTGGTCGAATAGTTGTTCAGGGTTTCCTTCTTCTACAATATATCCTGCATCCATAAAGATAATTCGATCTGCAACTTCTTTAGCAAATCCCATTTCATGCGTAACCACAACCATCGTCATTCCCGTTTCTGCCAAGTCTTGAATAACTTTTAAAACTTCTCCTACCATTTCAGGATCTAATGCCGAAGTGGGTTCATCAAAAAGCATAACTTTAGGGTTCATCGCCAAAGCTCTCGCAATGGCTACCCGTTGTTGCTGGCCTCCGGATAAGTTAACGGGATACGCTTTGTCTTTATCCGCTAATCCCACTTGTTTTAAAAGTTTAGCTGCTTGTTTTTCTGCTTCTTCCTCTTGCATTCCTTTGACTTTAATAGGGGCAATTTTTAAATTTTCGATTACTGAAAGATGCGGGAAAAGATTAAAGCTTTGGAAAACCATTCCCATTTTTTCACGTAATTGGTTAATTTTATTTTCATTCAATTTGGTTAAGGTTGTATCTTCAAAAATAATTTCTCCACTCGTTGGGGTTTCCAACAAATTTAAGCAACGCAATAATGTACTTTTCCCTGAACCAGATGGACCAATGATAACGACCACTTCACCTTTTTTTACTTCTCCGCTAATATCGATCAAGACTTCATTTTTATCAAATGTTTTTTTTAAATGGTTAAACTTAATCATGGTTCATCTTCCCTTCATAGTAATTCAGTAACTTGGTTAAACTATACGTTAAAATAAAGTAGATGACCATCGTAACAGCTAAAGGAGCAATTCCTCTATAGGAAACCGACGTAACGATTTTCGTTTGGAAAATTAAATCACTTACACCGATAATCGAAACAATGGAACTTTCTTTAATGACTGTTATAAATTCATTGCCTAAAGCAGGCCAAATATTTTTTAACGCTTGCGGGAAAACAATATAACGCATTGTTAGCTTTTTACTCATTCCCAAACTTCTTGCCGCTTCTGTCTGTCCCTTACTGACCGAATTCAAGCCTGAACGGATGATTTCACAGATATAAGCAGCACTGTTTAAAGATACAGCAATAATACCTGAAGCTAAGGCTGGGAGGTTGATCACATAACCAACCGCAAAATAGATAAACATAACTTGAATCATCATAGGGGTTCCTCTGACAAATTCAACATATGCTGTTGCTAACCCACGTATAATTTTATTATCCATCAACCGCATCAATGACAATAGCACACCTAAGATGCTTCCAAATAAAACACTCAAAACAGAAATCAGGATTGTATAACCCGTTCCTCGTGCAAAATAACTCCAATAGTTAATCATTCCATTTGATTTTGTTTCTTTTTCTTCCGTTTCTCCTGGACTGTTTTTTAAGTGTTCTCCAGCTTCTTCTAAATACGTTTTCGTCAAGTTCTGTTCTTTTATATTAGAAAGAGATTCATTTATACTAGCAATGAGAGACTCTGATCCTTTTTTGACTGCTATAGCAATTCCTTGCTCTCCTTCGGCTAGTTCAAAGCCTCCATCAAAAGTAGCCAGTCCTGTATCGTTTGAAACATAAGCCATTGCACTTGGTTTTTCTATGATAATAGCTTCTATTTTATTTGTTTTCAATGCTAGAATTAAATCGGTTATTTTAGATAAACTTAATATACTTGACTCAGGCATCTGTTCTTTAGCCAATGTTTCCTGTAATGAGCCGGTTTGAACTCCTACCTTCTTTTTAACTAAACTATCTTTCGAATCGTAGACTTCTTTATCAGAGGGACGAATGACAATATTTTGCCCACCCGTATAATAAACATCAGAAAAATCAACACTTTGTTTCCGCTCTTCAGAAGGACTCATACCTGCAAGAATCATATCTACTTTATTAACTTCTAAAGCTGGCAACAAACTATCGAAACCCATGTCTTGAATTTCTAATTTAACATTTAAATCTTCTGCAATTTTTTTTGCAATCGAAATATCCATACCTACAATTTCATCTTGACCATCAATCGTAGCATGAAATTCATAGGGAGGAAAATCTGCACTCGTGCCGATCACCAACGTTCCTTTCGATTTAATTTTTTCTAATGAGTTATCGGCTGCTGATGCTTGTAGTGTAGGCAAAAAGCAATAAGCCAAAATAACCAATACTATTATTATAAAAGGCTTTTTTTTCATCATCTATTCCTCTTCCCTGCTATTTTTAAATTCTTGTGTAGTTTAACAGGAAAGGAATATTTATGCAAGCACTACTCCTTTATATTCGTTTATTATTCCCAATCATCACTTTTTATACATTTTTTAATGTATAAATTAATTTGCTTTTGGAAAACAACTTTAGGATCATACATTCATTTTTCTCAAAATAAAATAGTGGCATTTTACTTTCAATAGCGTTAAACTAATAATAGCTTTAAATAGGAGGTTATGTCGTGGGACAATTATCTAAAGTTGAAACCAGTCTAGATGATTTATTTCATAAGTTTGTACTTGATCCAGAAGAAACTGTAGCTAAAAAAGAGGATAAAGAAGAAAAAAAGTCTGAAAAAAAACTTGATTCTACTAATAAAAATGACTAAGTAAAAAGAGGTTGGGGCTAAAGCCCAACCTCTTTTGCATTCACTGAATTTTATTCTATTCATCTGTTCGTTGTCGGCTTCTTTCTTCTGAAAAGCCATTAGGATACCGTTTTTTCAATTTTTCGATATTTTGAATCGCTACATCTTCAAAAGGAATATCTGCCCATTCTGCAATTTGTGATAAATACCATAAAACATCTCCCATTTCTTTTACTAATTCTTTTTTATTCAAATCATGACCATGAAAGGTATATTTCTTGATCAAATCTACCAGTTCGCCCGATTCACTAGCTACACCTAAAGCACAGTTAGTTAATACTTGTTCATTTCCATATAATGTTCGATTAGCTAATTTTTGGTATTCATTAAACTCCATCTTTAAAAACTCCTTTTTCAACGGTACTCTTAACATGTAACATATAACTTTCTGATTGCATCAACTTTTTTTATTCAAGTATCCTTCGATTAACTTCCATGCCTCTTCTTTACCTTCACCTGTTTCAGAAGAAAACAACACAAAATCATCTGCAGAATCAAATCCCAAAGATTCTTTGGAGATCTTCATATGTTTATTCCATTTACTTTTAGAAATTTTATCTGCTTTTGTAGCAACTACAATGACTGGAATGCCATAATATTTAAGAAACTCATACATTTGTTTGTCGTCAGCAGTAGCAGGATGTCTAAAGTCAATCACGCATAAAGCAGCCTTTAAAGGTTCTCTCTGAGTAAAATAAGTTTCTAACATTTCTCCCCATTTTGCGCGTTCTGTCTTAGATACTTTTGCATATCCATAACCCGGCACATCAACGAAATAAAATTTATCTTCTATAATATAATAATTAAGTGTTTGTGTTTTACCCGGCTTACTTGAAGTACGTGCTAATCCCTTTCGATTGATCAATGTATTGATAAAAGAAGATTTGCCCACATTTGAACGTCCTGCTAAGGCAATTTCAGGCAGCCCTGTATTAGGGTATTGTGCTGGTGATACAGCACTGATCACAATATCCGCTTTGTTAACTTTCATGTTTTAATCTCCATCTCTAATCTAAATTCTTCACTCATTTTAACATATATCAAGTTTAAAAACACAGCTTTCTTTGATTCCTATTTTAAGGATTAATTAAACCACTACTTTTTTCCTGTTTCAAGATAAAAAAAGCGGGACCAGCCCGCCCTGACTTGAAAGAAATCTAGGAAATACGACTTGGGGAGCCACACTCCTTTCGTCGCCTTGTACTGATACTTTATGAAATGAATCACTAAAAGTACCAGTAAAAGTTTAATCTCGCTCTATATTCTTACACTTTTTTATAATACCCCACTCTATCAAAATAAAAAGCTTCGAATTACCCAAAAGTTCAGGTAATTCAAAGCTTTCTTCATTTTGATTAAAGGATTTTTTGACCTTGTTCATCATAAAAGTCAGGTAATCCATCTCCAACAACAGTTTCTTTTGTAATGACACATTTTGAAATTTCAGGACGGCTTGGCAACTCGAACATGATTTCCAACATAATATTTTCAATGATTGAACGTAACCCACGAGCACCAGTATTGCGTTCAATCGCTTTTTTAGCAATTTCACGTAGTGCTTGCTCTTCAAATTCAAGTTCAACGTTATCTAACATCATTAATTTTTTATATTGTTTTTCTAATGCGTTTTTTGGTTGAGTTAAGATATGCACTAGATCCTCTTCAGTTAATTTTTCTAATGCTGCTATTACTGGTAAGCGGCCGATAAATTCAGGAATTAGACCAAATTTCAACAAGTCTTCAGGAATAATCCGCTGCATCACACTTTCGCTATCATCCATAACTTTTTTAGTTGAACCAAAACCAATAACTTTTTCACCCATCCGATTTTTTACGATCGTTTCAATTCCGTCAAAAGCTCCACCTACGATAAATAGGATGTTGCTTGTGTCTAATTGAATAAATTCTTGATTCGGATGTTTTCTGCCGCCTTGTGGAGGAATATTAGCTACTGTACCTTCTAATATTTTTAACAAGGCTTGTTGTACCCCTTCACCACTAACGTCACGCGTGATCGAAACATTTTCGCTTTTACGAGCAATTTTATCAATTTCATCAATATAGATAATGCCTTTTTGCGCACGTTCCACATCATAATCTGCTGCTTGCATTAATTTAAGAAGAATATTTTCAACGTCTTCTCCGACATAACCTGCTTCAGTTAAACTGGTAGCATCTGCGATAGCAAATGGAACATTTAGAATACGAGCTAGGCTTTGAGCTAAGAATGTTTTTCCTGAACCAGTTGGTCCAATTAAACAAATATTGCTTTTTTGCAGCTCTACTCCATCTTCTTCCGTCCCAATTTGATTTATGCGCTTGTAATGATTGTAGACGGCAACTGAAAGGGATTTTTTGGCTTGTTCTTGGCCTATTACGTAATCATTTAGGATACTTCTGATTTCTTGTGGTTTAGGTACTTCTAAAAACTCTCCGTAGCCTGCATCACTAAATTCTTCATCAATAATTTCTTTACATAAGTCAATACATTCGTTACAAATGTACACTCCAGGCCCTGCAACAATTTTTTTTACTTGCTCTTGGGATTTACCACAAAATGAACAACTTACAGGTCCTTTGGTTTCTTCATCAATAAACATATGCTTGTCCACCTCTATTCTCATTCTAACTCATAATCTCGTTTTATCCGTTATCATTTGCTACTTAAAGGAATGGCAGCTTCCTTCAAACATTAACCATCATAGCATAAACTTCACTGCATTACCATCATTCTATTTGCAGCTTTAACGATATTACGATAGAGAAAAGAACTCCAAAAGTTTATTAACCTTTGAAGTTCTTTTTTCAGTTTCCGTTCTTCAGACTGCTTTTGTTGCTTATTTTTCTACTGCTG
Source organism: Carnobacterium mobile DSM 4848 (assembly GCF_000744825.1). Classification (NCBI taxonomy): domain Bacteria; kingdom Bacillati; phylum Bacillota; class Bacilli; order Lactobacillales; family Carnobacteriaceae; genus Carnobacterium; species Carnobacterium mobile. Next base: position 350,986 of record NZ_JQMR01000001.1, on the reverse strand, counting down.
TAGAAGTAATCAAATCAATAGCTTTTTTCATTGAAATGTCATGTTTTAACATATCAGGAGTTAACGCAGAACGAACAGCGTCTTCTTCCATTCCATATTGTTCAGCTAATGTTTTAATTTCAGCTTCTACTTCTTCTTCAGAAGGATCAAAAGCTTCTGCTTCAACAATTGCTTCAAGTACTAAGTTCGTACGAGTTCTCATATCTGCATCGCTTTCCATTTGTTTGTGCAAGTCTTCTTCAGTAGTACCTGTAATTTGGTAATACATTTCAGGACTTACGCCTTGACGTTGCATATCATTTAAGAACATATCCATTTGACGATGTACTTCGTCGTGTACCATTGCCCATGGCAATTCTTCAATCGTTGCATTTTCTACTGCTTGACGGATAGCTGCTTCTTCATTTGCTTCATCTGCAGTAGCACTCTTAGCTTCAATTAATTGAGTTTTGATCTTTTCTTTTAATTCAGCCAAAGTTGAAACTTCTTCATCAACATCTTTAGCAAATTCATCATCTAATTCAGGTAATTCTTTTGCTTTCACTTCATGAACTTTCACTTTAAAGACTGCTTCAGCGCCTTTTAAATCTTCTGCATGGTAATCTTCAGGGAATGTAACTGTTACGTCTAATTCATCGCCTGCTTTAGCGCCAATCAATTGTTCTTCGAAGCCTGGAATAAATGAATTAGATCCAAGTTCTAATGAATGATTTTCTCCTTTACCGCCTTCAAAAGCTTCACCATTATTAAATCCTTCAAAGTCGATAACAACAGTATCTCCTTCAACGGCTGCGTCTTCTTTCAAGACCAATTCAGCTTGTTGTTCGCGTTTTGTTTCTAGATTAGCTTCAACATCAGCATCTGTTACTTCGCGATCTTGTTTTTCGACTGTAAGGCCTTTGTATTCTCCTAATTTAACTTCTGGTTTAACCGTAACGGTTGCTTCAATAACCCAAGGTTGACCTTTTTCCATTGATTTAACATCAATTTTAGGTTGATCTACAGGCTCAATTGCAGCTTCTTTTACTGCTGCTTCATATTCTTCTGGTAAGACTGCATTTAAAGCATCTTCATAAAGTGCTGCTTCTCCATACATTTTGTTGAATACTTGACGTGTAACTTTTCCTTTACGGAAACCTGGTACATTCAAAGTACCTTTCACTTTGTTGAAAGCTGTATTCATTCCTTCACTGATTTTTTCTTCTGAGATTTCAAATGTTAGGATACCGTCATTAGTACCTTTTTTTTCCCATTGTGCAGTCATGTATATTTCCCTCCGAAACACTCTATTTTTGGCAATTTATTAAAATTGCATACTCCCTAATCTTACACTATCACTGAATTTTTGTAAATACAAAGAGCTAAAACCTGTCAAAAAACACTCTTTTTCTTCTCATTACTATTGCATAATCCACTACAGATAATTAACTATTTGGCCTTTGAGCCAATTCTTCTATCGTATTATCTAATCGCAGCATCCATTCTGCTAATTTTGATATTTGTTCTGAACCATTTTCTTGATAACTATTTTGCTGGCCTTCTTCATATCGATCAATATAAAGTTGGACCCATTCTTCTGGAGCAGTAATAATTTCATCGATAAATGGATACAATAGCATAAAGTGGATATGAATTTCTTGACTAACAATTTGGTATAAAACTGGGTTATTATTTTCAAGCTGTTCTTTTAAAATGTCTTCTATCGCTTGAACGGCCTTGCTCTCTTGGATTGGCACTAAGTTTTTAGGAATGATTATATGCTTTTCATTAAACCATTCCAAGGTAAAAGGAGTGTCAATTTCTCGAGATAGTAAAGTTTGCAGCATGGTTGTCTTTGTTATTCCGTTCACAAAAGGGTTAGCTAATATGCTTTCTGCGGCTTGCAAAAATAAATGCGGTGGAAGTATTTCTGTTTCTTTAAATGTCTTTGATTGTTCTTCCAAACTTTGATTGCTCATAGAAAAAACATTTTTCAAAACTTGTTGCTGCTTATTTTTCTTAGTTCTTTCAAGTGATTCCTTTTCATCTTCCATTGATTGAGCTAAACTCTGCCAAAGCGTTACCGATACTTGATTATTTTGCTTATTTTTTTCAATAGCTATAATCTTTTCCGCTTGTAAAAAATCATGGTTTTTTATTAAAATAGAGGTATATAATGCATATAACTGTTCATCGTTTTGATAAAGAGAAAGGTGCTTACCTGCCATGTTTTTAGCTTTTTCATATTCTCCTACTTGGTATAAAACGGTAACAAGAACCAAGTTAGTTTCTCTATCCGATTTAATTGTATAAGCTTTTTCAATAAAGTCAACAGCTTCTCTTGTCTCTCCGCGTTCCATTAGGGACTTTCCTTGATTCAAATAGTATTCATAATTTTTTGGAAATTCAATTTTTTTTCCCAAGACTTTCACCCAATTCATTTTTATAGATACATGTTTTATTCTTTACTAGTGTACCATATGGATTAAAGGCTTGGTAAGATTAAGGTATTTCCTCTTTTGTTGAAACCGCATGCAAAAATAGGTTGTACAATATTTGACGTTGGTGAGTGAAAACTCGCTAACGTCTTTTTTCGTAAAAATAGAAAACAAGTGAGTTCTCCTGTAGAATTAAAGTCACCACAACCCATCCAAAGGAGAGAACTCACTTGCCTACATCAAATGATATGCGAAAAGTACTAGATATTCAAGACAAAAACATTATTTTTGAAGATGATTGCGTAGAATACGGTCAATTCAAAGGGAAGAAATGTAAATTTATTAAAGGCCGCTTGACCTACATTCCTCAGGAATGTATGAAGTGCCATGCAGCAAACGAACACTATACCATCTATCGTAACGGGACACAGGTTTCACGTATTACTTTGCCTATGAGCGGGGTTCATCCAACTTATTTATTACTCAAGAAGCAACGGTTCAAGTGTAAAGGATGTGGGGCTACATTTACTGCGAAAACGCCTCTATTGAAAGAAAATTGTTTTATTTCGAATCCTGTAAAAGCACAAATTTTAGATAAATCATCTATGGCTCAATCTATAAAAGATATCTCTAGTCAAACTAGAGTCTCTTCAGCAACGACGCAACGCGTTATTAATGAGCAAGCTAAGAATTATAAACCGCATTACTTCTGGCTTTCTAAACATCTTTCGTTTGACGAGTTTAAGTATGCCAACAGCACAATGGCTTTTGAATACATAGATGCCGAAAAAGGAACGATCATTGATATTTTGCCTTCTCGAGACAGCCGAACGATAAAAGACCATTTCCTTTCACGTTATAGCCTAAAGGCCAGAAAAAAAGTAGAAACCATTACAGTCGATATGAATGCCAGCTACGTCAATTTTATTCCCGTGCTTTTTCCAAACGCCAAAATTATCATTGATCGTTTTCATATTGTCCAGCTGATTAATCGTTCACTGAACCGTACAAGGGTAACGGTCATGAATCAATTTCACACCTCAAACGGAGAAGACATGAAAAAATACCGTCGATTAAAACGATTTTGGAAAAAAATCCTAAAGAAAGAATCTGAACTATCTTATACAAAATATACTTATTATGCTCTATTTGGTCTACGCTTAGAATCAGCAATTGTCGATGAAATGTTAGGATATAACACTATTCTGAGAGAGACTTACGAGGTGTATCAAGCTATTCTCAAAGCGGTTGAGAAAAACGACTACGATGAGCTAGTAAAGATTTTAGAAAAAGATTATCCACTTATTTCAAAACCAATGAAGACGAGCCTTAAAACATTGAAAAAGCATATAAAGCACATTAAAAATACATTTGCCTATAAGTACTCAAACGGAAAAATTGAAGGAATAAATAATAAGATTAAGGTCCTTAACCGTGTAGCCTATGGCTACAGAAACTTTGCGAACTATAAAAACCGTATTCTTCTGCACTTTAATATGAAACCAGCAACTATAAACAGAAAGAAAAAACACTTTTCAGGGCAGCTTAATGCTTACCATGAAAAGTGTATAGGATTTCTAATTAAATAAGTGACTAAAATTCTTCACCAACGTCAGTTGACGTAGAACCCAAAAATAAAACAAACACCATAGATAAAGAAATGGTGTTTGTTTTTAACTGTTTAATATTTTCTGAAACGCTGATATCTTTCTTCTACTAATTCATTTGGAGATTTAGCATTCAATTCATTCAATGTTTTTACTATTTTCTTTTTCAAGTTACTTAAAATACTCTGCTGAGTTAATAATTCGCCTTGATCAGTTTCTAAAACAATCTCATCGACAATATCTAATTCAAGTAAATTCTGAGCCGTCAATTTCATAACTTCTGCTGCTTCACCTGCTCTAGATGCATCTTTCCATAATATAGAAGAGAATCCTTCCGGAGAAAGGACCGAATACATTGTGTGTTCCATCATCCAAACTTGGTTTCCCATTGCTAGAGCAAGCGCTCCTCCGCTTCCCCCTTCACCGATTATAATTGAAAGAATAGGAACTTTTAACTGACTCATTTCAATCAGGTTACGGGCAATGGCTTCACCTTGTCCTCGCTCTTCAGCTTCAACTCCACAATATGCCCCTGAAGTATTGATAAATGTGATAACAGGACGATTAAACTTTTCAGCTTGTTTCATTAAGCGCAAGGCTTTCCGATAGCCTTCTGGATGAGGAGAACCAAAGTTCCGCTCAATATTTTCTGTTAGTTCATGTCCTTTTTGATTTCCGATTACAGTAATTGGCTGTCCATTTAAGGTAGCAATGCCTCCTACAATGGCTTTATCGTCACGGAAATAGCGATCTCCGTGAAACTCAATAAAATTTTCGAAAACAGCCTCAAATATTTCTAATGCTGTTAGACGCGATGTTTTTCTAGCCAAGGCGACTACTTCGCTCGCTTCGCTCAAATGTTTCACCTTCTCTTATACAAAGTTTCTTTCTGATCCGCTCTTGTTATTGATGAAGTTGAAGTAACAGCCCTAATGTTGCTTTAAGGTCTTTTCTTGGAACTATTTTATCGATAAACCCATTCTTTAAAACGGATTCTGCAAGTTGAAAATTATCCGGCAGTGTTTCTTTAATGGTTTGCTCAATAACACGTCTTCCTGCAAAACCTACTAACGCTCGCGGCTCTGATAGAATGATATCCCCTTGCATTGCAAAACTAGCAGTAACTCCGCCAGTTGTCGGATCCGTTAACACTGTGATATACAATAAACCGGCAGCACTATGACGAGCTACTGCTGCACTGATTTTTGCCATCTGCATTAAAGATAAAATACCTTCTTGCATACGAGCACCACCAGAAGCTGTAAAAATAACGATTGGTAATTTTTCTGCCAATGCCCGTTCAAGTGTTCGGGTTATTTTCTCACCCACTATACGTCCCATGCTTCCCATGATAAAGCTTGAATCCATTACACATATTGCCGTTTCAACGCCTTCGATAGTGGCTTTTCCAGTTACAACAGCTTCATCAAGACCTGTTTTTTGTTGCATTTTTTTTATTTTTTCATCGTATCCAGGAAAATCAAGAGGATTTTCAAAAGGAATGTCTACATTCCATTCTTCAAAACTCTCGCTGTCTACTGTTAATTGGATTCGTTCTTGAGCACCTATTCTAAAAGAGTAGCCGCATTCAGGACAAATTTTTTCTGATCCTAAATCTTTTCCATAAATGGCACGTTTACAATTAGGACACTGAGTAAACATTCCTTCAGGAACTTTAGGAGCATCTGTTTCATCTGCTTGTTGCGAACTTTTAGTGATAGGGATATAATCTCGTTTTTTAAATAGTCTCACATTCTCACCTCTTTATACCCTTAATGGACTATTCAACGCGCGGTTGCCACTCTTCAAGAAAAACATCTTGTAAAAAACTAGTATCGTAGGATCCATTAACAAAACGCTCATCAGCTAATAGATCTTCTTGAAAGAATTGATTGCTGATAATTCCTTCAATAACCAGTTCTCCTAGAGCTCGTTTCATTTTGGCAATAGCTTCTACACGATCAGCACCTTTTGTAATAATTTTAGCGATCATCGCATCATAATAAGGTGGTATAACATAACCTGCAAACATTGCACTTTCCACTCGCAATCCATTTCCACCGCTCGGCATCATTAAATAAGTGATTTTACCAGGGGAAGGAGCAAAATTAAAAGCTGGATTTTCTGCATTGATACGGCATTCAATTGTATGTCCAGTCAAGCGGACATCAGATTGTTGAATAGTCATTTTATTTCCACTAGCAATAATTAACTGTTCTTTGACAATATCGATTTCAGTTGCCATTTCTGTTACAGGGTGTTCAACTTGGATACGTGTATTCATTTCCATAAAATAAAATTTCCCGGATTGATCTAATAAAAATTCAATTGTCCCGGCATTCTTATAATTTACAAATTTTGCCGCTCGTACAGCTGTCTCGCCTAATGCTTGGCGTTGCGCTTCACTGATAGCCACAGAAGGAGATTCTTCAATCACTTTTTGGTTGTTCCGTTGTAAGGAGCAATCCCGTTCTCCTAAATGAATAACATTCCCATGGTGATCGCCTAAAATTTGAACTTCAATATGACGTGCATGTTCAATAATTTTTTCCATATACATACGGCCATCACCAAAGGCAGCTTGAGCTTCATTTTTAGCACTATTAAAAGCAGAAACTAATTCCTCCTGGCTGTATACTTTTCGTATCCCTTTTCCGCCGCCTCCAGCAGCAGCTTTCAGCATTACAGGGTAACCTAATTGTTCTGCAAGTTCTTTGGCTTTATCAGTATCGGTAATAAAGCCGTCACTTCCAGGAATAACCGGAACGTCTGCTTGGATCATCAAATCTCTAGCATTTGATTTGTTTCCCATTTGTTCAATGGTTTCCGGATCCGGTCCGATAAATGCTACGTTCATTTCTTGACACATTGTGGCAAAAGTACTGTTTTCCGATAAAAAACCAAATCCTGGATGGATAGCTTGAGAATTTGTAACTACCGCAGCACTTAAGATACTTTGCATGTTCAAATAAGAATCTGTAGCTTTTGCTGGACCAATACAGATAGCTTCATCAGCTAACTGCATATGCAGAGCGTCTCGGTCTGCTTCTGAGTAAATTGCTACTGTTTGGATACCCAATTCACGACAAGCACGAATGATCCGGACAGCAATTTCTCCGCGATTTGCGATTAATATTTTTTTGAACATCTGACTATCTTCCAATGATAAACGTTAATTCGGCTTCGCAAACCTTTTTGCCATCAACGTAAGCTACACCTTTGCCGATACCAGCATAGTCTTTTAATTTAACAATGTCGACCACTAACATCAATTGATCGCCAGGAACTACTTTTTTACGGAATTTTACTTTGTTCATGCCGCCTAAATAAGCTGTTTGACCTTTAAAGCGATCTAACTGCAACAACGGGATCGAACCGGCTTGTGCTAAACTTTCTAAAATGTACACACCCGGCAGGACAGGTTCGCCTGGGAAGTGACCTTGGAAAACTTCTTCATTGATCGTAACATTTTTTAATGCTACTACGCGTTCGCCTGGAATCATTTCATCTACGCGGTCAATAAAATAAATCGGGTAGCGGTTAGGAATTAAGTCTTGAATTTCTGCAATATTCATTTTAGTCATTTTTATTTCCTCCTAGACAATTCTGAAAAGCGGTTGATTGTATTCGACAACTTGCTCATCTTCAACAAAGACTTCAGCAATTGTACCTTCGACATCACTTTTTATTTCATTCATTAATTTCATTGCTTCAACAATACATAATGTTTCGCCAACTGTGACTGGATCGCCGACTTTTTTAAAAGCAGATTGATCGGGAGATGGAGCCATATAGGTTACACCAACCAATGGCGATTGGACAATATGTCCTTCTTTCGCTTCTTCTGCTTGAGGCTCTGCCGGCAGAACCACATCGTCTACTTGAAGGGATGCTTTTGATTTTGCCATTGTTCTTTGCTGTTGAACCGGCTGTGTATTTTCAGCTGTTTGGTTCAAAGCAGCAGGCTGCACATTCGATTGCATAGGAACAGTATTTTTACTCATTCGAACAGAAGCATTATCCATTTGCAAATCAAATTCCGTCAATTCAGATTGATCAACGAGTTTAAGTATTTCTTTAATTTGTTCAAAATCCATTATTGCCCCTCCCATTTTTTGAAACAAGTGACTGCGTTATGGCCACCGAATCCTAATGAGTTATTTAAAGCATAACGAACTTCAGCTTGTCTTCCTACTCGTGGAATATAATCTAAATCACATGCTTCATCGGTTGTTTCCAGTCCAATTGTCGGCGGTAAAAAGTCGTCTTGTAAAGCTTTGACACAAGCAATCGCTTCAATTGCTCCCGCAGCTCCTAACAAGTGTCCAGTCATACTCTTAGTACTGGAAATGGCAACTTTTTTAGCCGTTTCCCCTAAAGCGTACTTGATTGCCATTGTTTCTGCAGAATCATTTGCTGGGGTACTCGTTCCGTGAGCGTTGATATAGCCGACTTCTTCAGGTGTAATTCCTGCTTCTGCCATCGCATTTAGCATCGCTTTGCCTGCTCCGCTTCCATCAGGAGTAGGCGCCGTCATATGATAGCCATCACCTGTTGAGCCATAACCGACAACTTCTCCATAAATAGTTGCTCCTCGTTCTACTGCATGATCAAGGCTTTCCAGCATTAAGACTCCGGCTCCTTCACCCATGACAAAACCATGACGGTCTTTATCAAATGGAATAGATGCACGATCTGGATCTGTGCTAGTTGAAAGTGCTGTTAGAGCTGCAAACCCAGAGATTCCGATTTCATTGATCGTTCCTTCTGCTCCGCCTGCCAAAATAACGTCTGAGTAGCCATGTTTGATGTTGCGATAAGCTTCTCCAATAGCATTATTCCCTGAAGCACAAGCTGTTACAATGGATGTATTGATCCCTTTTGTACCAATTGCAATTGAAATATTACCAGCTACCATATTTCCGATCGCCATCGGCACAAAGAAAGGCGCAACACGTTGTGGTCCTTTGTCATGCATTTTGATGATTTGTTCTTGCATAGCGTTCAATCCACCAATACCAGAACCCACAATCACACCAAAACGATCCATATCGGTTTGTTCTGTGTCAATTCCACTCATTTCAACGGCTTGAACAGCAGCGGCCACCCCGTATCTTGAAAACTCATCCATCCGTTTTGCAATTTTTCGTGGCATGTAGTTTGTTGCATCAAAGTCTTTCAATTCTCCCGCTACACTAATACCTGTTTCAGTTGCATCGAATTTTGTAATCGGTGCAATCCCATTTTTTCCAGCTTTCAAACCATCCCAGAATTCATCGACTGTATTTCCTAAAGGGGTAACGGCACCCATACCTGTTATGACTACACGGTTCATATCTGTTCGTCCTCCTTCTTTAACCATTCATTACCATACCGCCGTCAATGTTGATCACTTGACCGGTAATATAGTTATTTTCACTTAAAAAAACTGCAGCTCGTGCTACGTCTTCTACTTGACCAAAACGTTTTAACGGAATTTGTCCCACAGCTTGTTCTTTCATTTTTTCTGATAAGACATCTGTCATTTCTGTTTCAATAAAACCTGGAGCAATCGCATTTACTGTAATTCCTCTAGCTGCTAATTCACGAGCAGCTGATTTCGTTAAACCAATTACACCGGCTTTACTGGCTGCATAGTTAGCTTGGCCCACATTTCCAACCAATCCCACGACGCTTGACAGGTTAATGATCGTACCGCTTCTTTGTTTCAACATGACTTTTGTAGCATGACGGATGGTATTGAATGTTCCTTTTAAATTGACTGCAATCGTTTGATCAAAATCTTCTTCAGACATCCGCATCAAAAGCATATCATTTGTGATACCGGCATTGTTCACTAACACATCCACACTGCCAAATACCTCTTTGGTTTCTTCAATTAATCGTTTGGCACTTTCAAAATCACTCATATCACCAAGTATGGTATGTACTTTAGCACCATAGCCTTGGATTTCCTCAACTACATCCGTCGGAATGGGTTTTCGACCGTTCAGGACAATGTTTGCTCCAGTTTTTGCAAATGCTACGGCAATGGCTTTCCCTATTCCTCTTGAACTACCTGTAACGATAACCGTTTTGTTTTCTAACGTCATGAACTCATTCCTTTTTTTTTAATGAAAAACGATTTTTTATATGTGACCATCTGACTTCAACGCTGCTAATTTAGTTAACGTTTTTTCTAATGTTTTATTATTTTCCACATTTAAAGTAAGGACAGATTTATCAATTTTTTTAATAAAACTGCTCAACGTTTTCCCCGGGCCAACTTCGATAAAGGTATCTACCCCTAAATCGATCATGGCTCTGACATCATCTTCCCAATAAACAGGTGACATGACTTGCTTAACCATCGTATCAAGAATTTCTTCTTTCGTCGTAAACACTTTAGTAGTTGTATTACTAACGACAGGCAAATCAGGATCATTAACCGTCACTTCTTTTAAAGCTTCTGCTAGTTGTTCAGCTGCAGGTTGGAGTAACGCTGTATGAAAAGGACCACTTACTTGAAGCGGAACCACACGTTTAGCTCCTTTTTCCAGCAGAATTTCTCCCGCCTTGTCAACCGCTTCTTTAAGACCGGCAATCGCTATTTGTCCAGGCATATTGTAATTAGCAGGAGAAACCACTCCTAGATCACTTGCTTCTTGGCAAGCTTCCATAATGGTTTCACGATCTAATCCCAAAACAGCGCTCATTGCCCCTTCGCCTAGTGGGACAGCTTCCGTCATGTATTGACCGCGTTTCTTCACTAATTTTACCGCTTCAGTGAAATCCAGTACTCCAGCTTTCACAAAAGCGCTGTATTCACCTAAACTTAAACCAGCTACAACTTCAGGTTCAATCCCCTTTTCTTTCAGTAAAGCATCGATTGCTGTACTGAGTGTTAAAATAGCTGGCTGAGTATACGTTGTTTGATTAAGCAATTCATTTTCTTCAAAACAAAGTGCTGCAACATCCATATTTAAAGCTGCACTTGCTTCATTAAATAGAGTACGGACAATTTCGTGATTATCGTAAAGTTCTTGTCCCATCCCAGAATATTGAGCACCTTGGCCACTGTATACAAAAGCAATCTTCATTGATAATGACTCCTTCAGTTCGCTTTTTAATAAAACCCTTCAAAATGACTACTGGAATACCAGAAATTTCGACTCCAAAAAAATAACCAGAAATCCTTGGAAGCCAATAGGAACTTCTTTCAGCTTTCTGGTATTTAAATAGAACAAACCGTTTACTTTTTATAAAGACAAAGCGCGTGCTTGTTTTTCGATTACTTCTTTGTATTCATCCATTAGTTGATGAATGATTTCTTCGCAACTTTGTTCTTTTTTTACTAAACCGGCACTTTGTCCTGACATAAAAGATCCGGTTTTTTTGTCTCCATCCACTACTGCTCGCTTCAAAGCGCCTTTTCCGAGAGCTTCTAAACGAGAAAAATCAGGATTTTCATCACTAGTAATTTCTTTCTCAACTTTTAAATACTCACGAGTTAGTTTGTTACGCAATACGCGAACGGGATGTCCAGTAATCATACCTGTTACTACGGTGTCGATATCTTTTGCTTTCAAAATAGAATCTTTAAAGTTTCGGTGCGCGTTACTTTCGTATGCAACAACAAAACGAGTCCCAAGTTGAGCAGCAGCAGCGCCAAGTGACATAACAGCAGCTACACCGCGCCCATCTGCAATTCCACCAGCAGCAATAACGGGAATTGTAACCGCATCTACCACTTGTGGAACCAAATTCATAGTAGTCGTTTTGCCAATATGTCCGCCGGCTTCCATTCCTTCACAGATGATTGCATCTGCTCCATCAGCTTGCATTCTTCTTGCTAGAGCAACTGAAGCTACGACTGGGATAACCACTGTTCCAACAGCTTTGAATTGTTCCATATATCTTCCTGGACTACCCGCGCCTGTTGTGACAACTTTTATCTTTTCTTCGCAGACAACTTGCACCACTTCGTCTACATGTGGAGAAAGGAGCAGCACATTGATCCCAAACGGTTTATCGGTTAGTTTCTTTGTTTCTATGATCAATTCACGAACAGTTTCTCCTGTCGCATGCCCACAAGCAAGAATGCCTAAACCTCCTGCATTTGAAACCGCACTTACTAGACTTGGATCAGCGACCCATGACATAGCACCTTGAATAATGGGGTATCTAATGCCAAGTTTTTCGATTAATTGAGACTGCATACAGGTTCCCTCTTTCTAATTGGTTGTTCTTATTTTTTAGCTAACTCTGCATCTACAAACGTTACGATATCTTGAACAGTAGTTAGTCCTTCTTCTGATTCGATTTTAATATCAAATTCGTCTTCAATATCGTTAATGATTTGGAATAAGTCTAAGCTGTCCGCTTCTAAGTCTTCACGGAAGTTTGTTTCTAATTGTACTTCTTCTTCCTCTTTGTCTAATTGGTCCACGATAATTTCTTGAATTTTTTCGAATGTCATTTTTGTTTCCTCCATTATAGTTGTTTTTTAGTATGTGCTTAATTTTTTTATAGCTTAAGCAAGCTTGTTGTTACTTAATTAAAGTTGGATTAACATGGAACCCCAAGTGAGTCCTCCACCAAATCCAGTTAAAATAATTTTTTCGTCTTTACCAAGAGTCAATTCACCAGAAGAAACAAGTTCATCTAATAAAATCGGAATACTAGCTGCCGAAGTATTTCCATAATTGGAAATATTTAAGGCAAACTGTTCAAAAGGTATTTTTAATTTCTTCGCAATGGCTTGAATGATTCGCGAGTTCGCTTGGTGCGGTATGATTCGCGTGATATCTGTTAAGGAAAGATCGGCAGTTTCAACAACCGAACGAATACTTTTCGGCACGCTTCGAATAGCAAAATCGAAAATGGCTCGGCCTTCCATCTTTAAAAACACATCATTCGGCTCTTTTTGAGAGCTGTAAGGATTTTGAACGGGTAATGAGCCAGTTGTTAAGGCTAAGCCTCGGCTTCCATCTGCATGGATGTCTTCGCCTAGAAAACTTCCTTCTGTTTCTGTTCGTTCTAATAAAACCCCGCCAGCACCATCACCGAACAAAACAGCTGTACTTCTGTCTTCCCAATTAATAATCTTAGACATAACTTCTCCGCCTAAAACAAGAGCATAACGGAAAGCACCACTTTGCAGCATCTTTTCAGCTACAGACAAAGCGTAAATAAATCCTGAGCAAGCTGCACTTACATCAAAAGCCATCCCTTGCTTGGCTCCAAGATAATCTTGAACTAAACAAGCAGTTGAGGGACTCAGATAATCCGGCGACATAGTAGCCACAATGATTAAATCGATTTCTTCTGCAACGATACCCGTTTTTTCAAGAATCGCTTGAGCCGCCTTCCCGCAAAGAACAGATGTATTCTCCGTTTCAGCTAGATGGCGTCTTTCGATGCCAGTTCTTGTTTTGATCCATTCGTCACTGGTGTCCATTAAACTTTCCAACATTTCATTGGAAACTACTTTTTGAGGAACATAGCTCCCGGTACCAATAATTTTTGCTTGCATCGAGTTCAACTCTGTTCTTATAAATTATTTTTTATTTGGTCTAAAAAAATATGAAGGTTTCTTAGACCTTTGATTAATATCTCAGCTTCTTCTTGTTCCATTCCAGATATAGTCTCTTTCACCATATCTCGATGAAATTTATCATGTAATCGATAAAGAAGTCGGCCTTTCTTGGTAAGACCTAACTTAACAACCCTTCGATCCATTTCACTGCGAATTCTTTCAACATACCCTTTTTTAACTAAGTTATTGACAGAAACGGTCAGTGTACCAGCAGTAATAGCCAGCTTTTTAGCAACTTCGGATGTCGTATGGTCTCGATTCATTCCGATAGCTTCGATGGTATGCATTTCTTTAATAGAAATATCTTTAAATGTACTGCCTTGAAGCGCATCTTCTTCAATGATCATAATTTCATTAAAAATCGTAATTAAATAAGTATTGATTTCATGTACTAATGTTTTATCCACATCAGCTCCTCCGTTCTTATATTTGCTTCCAATAAATTACTTTGAGCATCAAACTATTTGACTATCAAACTATATTATTAAAATCAAAAACTGTCAAGCAGAAAATAAAATAAAATAATACAGTCCTACTTAAATAGCTGTTTATTCAGTTTGTACACCTGTTTTTTTTAAAATAAAAAAAACATCCCTTCTCTTTTTAAGAATGGATGTTTTTGGGGTTATTCTATTTGATTAAACTTCACTATGGACAAATTCAACGATATCTTTAAAATTAACGATTGTTTTAGATTCCATAATATCTTTCATTTTTTCAGAAGATTTTTCCCAATAGATTTCAACAACTGCACTGTTATTTAACAACTTTACAATAGTTCCAGCCATTTTTTCATCTCTAAATAAAAAAATAATTTGATCTCCCAAGTCTGGTCTGAAAGAAGCTTTTATTTCATCGATAATTTCATTTGCTTCATCATACGGCACGCCCAAAAGAGTCGCAATTCTTGATTTGCTGGCTCCTTTTCGAAGCTCAACCTCAACTAACGATTGAATTTCTTTGGTTATTTTGTTTCCCATATAAATTCCCTCATTTCTTTGATTCTTAAAGCACGTTACCTGAATATTTTATCGTTCACTTCTCTATTATAACATATTTTTCATCAAAATGAAATCTACGAAACAAGCGGGTTTGTGTCAAGTTTTTCTCGAGCGTCCTATTCCTTCACTAGTTTAGGCACTCTATTTTTGTACACCCATCAGCTACCGCACGGCTCCGCCGCTTGCTGGCCCATCTTTTGGAAGAACGTTCCTAAAACCAGGAACCTTCTCCCAAAAGACAGGAATTAACGAAAACTTTTAATTAATTGTCCTATTGCCGATGAACGAGAGGCATACAATGGAATGATCCCATTCTTTGCCCCGACTGACTGCCGTGTTTTCTCATGCAATAACGACGATAAACGAACCGTTTGGTTCAGCTTGCGTTGTTGTCTCGCACTTCTATTTTGTTGGTGAAGATAGTCTTCACGCAAGGTGTGATTGAACATCCCTTGTTTTACCTTTACCATAGCTTCGCAACCTTCTGCACTCCAATGCATTCCTCGCTTTTTCATGCGAAAAGAGATGTGTCGTTGATTCGACTCCATTGCGCCTAATCCTCTGGCGCCTTTCGGAGCCTGTTCTACTTTTTCGCGCCAATCGAAAATCCGATCCCAATTCCGTAAAACATAGGTTCTAAATGTATTCAGTTTTTCCACTGCTGCTGTTTCGTCTAACGTACTTTCATACGTATCCAGCCAAATAGTTAAATGATCTAAATCATGCGTCTTTAATGCTTGCTTGACCTGCTGTTTAAAAACGTTAGTTTTCACGCCAAATGCACGATTCAAGCCTTGGAAGACATGATAAGAGTCTAGCTGATTGAGAACGGGATAATTCGATTGAGAAAAAGCTTCTTGGAATCTATCTGCAGTATAGCCTTGTCCACCGTCACTATTGGTAATGACTTGGGCTTGTTGTAAGGCATAATGATTCGCTGTAAAGGCTTGAACCTCTGCCCAAAAACCAGCGGTTTTTTTAGTCGTCATAATGGCTTTAGGTTCCTTTAAGGAAACGCGTTTTCCGTTTTTATTCCAGCCTTCGTAAAGAATGGCATGACGAACTTCTAAGCTTTTTTTCTTTTCTGTTCCACGAACAAAAACGCCATCCGCTTCGGCATAGAAATAGTCCACTTTTTTCCCTTCTGGTAATTCAGCTGCTTCTTCTAGCTCCAATACGCTTTCTTCATCTTCACGTGCTTGTGCTGATCCAACGCGTTTAAGAAGACTGCCAACTGTTTGGTGGCTGATTGTGACAGCCGTCCATTCATTTAGCATAGTTGCAGTATCTCGATAAGTAGCTTTACTCGCCAACTCAGCCACTTTTACTTCTACTAATGGACTATGACGCTGATATTTTCGAATGCCTAACCACTCATCTAGTGGATAATGATTCTGATCCGTGTGATCTACCATTAAGGTACGATAGTACCGAACGGGACCGAAAATAAATTGGACCGTTTTCCAATCTTCTCGTTTCACTTTCCAACCTTCAAGTTGTTTCTCCTCTTTGATCACCTGATTGATATGAGTGAAGACATCTCCCACTAATTCAGAAAATACTTCATACATATAAACCTGAATAGCTTCTTCTGTCTCTATTAAATTGTTTGAATCCTTTATTATTTGGTAAACCTTTGATATAATCTTATTCATAAGAAGGCCTCTTTCAATTATGTATTTGCCGGTCAAGCATACATTTATGATAGAACGCCTTCTTTCTTTTTGCCAGTAAAAAATAATAATATCTCGAGAACTATTTTACACATACAACAAGCGGTAAAAATCTGCCTATCATTCGAACGTGATAATGTCCTAAGTAGGTCGAAGCATAAAATGTCCCAAAATGATAAAATAAACTCATGAAAAGGATCATGCTAACGATGAATGAAGATAAAAAATATAAAGTAATAAAAGCTGTGGCAGAAAAAAGAAAGGAAAAAAAGAGAGCTTGTGTTGAACTTGGGCTCTCGACGAGGCAAGTCAACAGATTGATTCAAGACTATCAAAAAGGAGGAAAAGCTATTTTTTCACACGGTAACAGAGGAAAAACGGCTAAGCACGCTGTGCCAAAGGAAACAAAAAAACAAGTGGTCGAGCTCTATCAAAGTTTTAAGATACAGCCTAATGTGAAGCATTTTACTGAAATTCTGAAGGAGGATTATGACATCTGTTACACCGATACGACTATTCGTCGTATTTTATATCAAGCGAATATTTTATCACCTAAAACCCAAAGAAAAACGCGTAAGAAAATAAAAGCTCGAATCAAAGCTAAATCGATGAAAGGAGAAAAAAAGGCTGAGAACCCATTGGTTCCAAGAGCCGAAGATCAAATGGAGTTACCCGAAAAAAGCCATCCCAGCCGTCCTAGAAAGAAATATCAGGGGGAGCTTATTCAAATGGATGCCAGTTCCTATAACTGGTTTGGTAAAGAGGTGACACATCTTCATTTAGCTATTGATGACGCTTCTGGTAATATCGTTGGGGCTTATTTCGATACGCAAGAAACACTCAAGGGTTATTATCATGTGCTCAATCAGATTCTAACGAAACAAGGCATTCCCTTAGCTTTTTTGACAGATAAACGAACGGTTTTTGAATACACATCAAAAGCCATGAGAGCGGTTGAAGAAGATACATTTACCCAGTTCGGGTTTGCCTGTCATCAACTCGGTATTGAGATTAGAACTTCATCTATTCCACAAGCTAAAGGACGTGTAGAGCGCTTAAACGGGACTGTTCAATCGCGACTTCCTGTAGATTTAGAATTAGCTGGAATACAATCTATTGAGAAAGCCAATCATTTTTTAACGAAATGGGTTAGAACTTTCAATAAGAAGTTTGGTCATAAAACGAAGGAATCCATTTATGAAAAGGCACCAACTAAATCTGAAATCAATTTGTTATTAGCACGAGTAGCGAATAGAAAAGTGGATAGTGGGCATCATATTCGTTATCAAAATAACTACTACCTGCCTACGGAAGGTAGTGAAGATAAATACTTCACACGAAAATCAAAGGTGCTAATTATCGAAGCGTTTAATGGAGATATCTATGTAAATATAGCTGAAAAAATATACACAACAAGGAGACTGAAAGAGCATGACTATTACTCAAAAGAGTTTGATCCGATTCCAGAGCAAAAAAAAGAAAGACGCCAGTATATTCCCCCACAATCTCACCCGTGGAAACTAGAATCTTTCAAAAGATATCTTCGCAGTGTCGGAAAAACACTCGAAGAGTACGAAGCTGAACAAACAGCTTAAGGCTAATTTTAACAAATTCAGTCACATTAATGCAAGCTTTTGCGAAGTAAAAGCTTGCATTAATGTGACCCTTGGTTTTGGGACATTTTTACTTTCGCTTGACACTACGAAACAAGCGGTAAAAATCTGCCATCATCTTCAGCCAGAAGCCCCTTCTTTCAATTGAAGCGCTTGGAGTACCATTCGGCAGCTGCCATGATCTCTTTTTGCGTCAATGAGTGTCCATGATCGTTCCATTCTACCGTTACATGTGCTCCCGCTTTTTCAAAGGTTTGCTGCAATTCTTTACTTTCTTCTGGTGGACACAGCGGATCATTTTCTCCTGCCCCGATAAAAATGGGTATACCAGATAAGTCAGGAAGTTCTTTATTTCTTAAAGGAACCATGGGATGATGCAGCAAAGCTCCCTTAAAAACTGCTTGATAATGATACAACAAACTAGCAGCGATATTGGCTCCGTTTGAGTAACCTAAAGCCACTACGTTATTCACATCAAATTCGTATTTTTCAGCTGCTTCATATATAAATTCATATAGGTTTTTCGTTTCTGATAGCAAACTTTCTTCATCAAAAACCCCTTCAGACAATCGTTTAAAAAAACGTGGCATTCCGTTTTCTATAACATTTCCACGAACGCTTAAAATCGAAGCCTTTTTATCAATGATTTCTGCTAATGGCACTAAATCCTCTTCATTTCCTCCTGTTCCATGGAGCAATAATAAAGTTGGTCTGGTCCGGCTCTCGCCTTTTTTAAATAAATGGATCATTCCTTCTCCTCCTTCTTTTCATTAAACAGCTACATTTCTTTATCGAATTGTGTTGGTCATGCTTAATAATGAAATTTCCTCCGGAATTTACGCGTCTGCTTGCAAGAGCCATGGGAACGACTGGAGCCTTACATGTCTCCAGCCTTTCAAGCCTCAAACGAAGCCTAACCGCTTCGTAATTCGCATTGAATCCTTTACATGGCTGCAAGGAGCCGCTATTCCTCTGAAAATTTCAAGTTGTGGAATAGACTCATTCTTCTTATCAACACTAAAAATAATAGAACCTAAAAAAGAAGGGCTCTGCTTTCGAGCCCTTCTCCTCATTTTGTAGCTAGTCCCATTTTATTCTGTTTTGTCTAGCGCTTTTTCTGCCGGACTATTTTATTTTACATCTCTAAATAGTTTGTGTTTTATCTTTTTTAATTAAGTTGCTTCTTCTTGACTGTTCAACCAAGGGAACTTAGCCACATCATGAAGTCTTTCGGACGATTCTATTTTTGACTTGTTCCATTTGAGCTGATGTTTGTCAAAATAGAACCATCTGTTCGTTAATAACCCATTTCGCGGTTATTAACGTTAGAGTCTTTCTGCTGACTCTAGAAAAGAAGACATTGTACCTTGTCCTTCTTTTCACTACTATAGTACCATGGAACCCCTTACTAATCAACTGAATTGTCTTAAAACCCAGAAGGAAAGTTGGTTGTATTCTAATGTTGAAAAAATAAAACTAATGCATGTTACTAACCTTCAAAACAACACGTTTATTCTTCCATTCTAATATCATCTTTTTGTTGCCTGATACATTTGAATAAATATTTTGCCGTAGAGTATAAACGACAAACTTAAAAAGAAAGCAGTGATGCTGATTAATAGACTCGCTTGAGAAGTAGCAATTGTTGGGAAAGCAATTAAAAAAAACATGCAGATGTAGAATACAGCCGTTGAAAGTTTTCCATACCACTTAGCCCCATCTAGTTTCGTTCCTCTGCGTAAAAGAACAAGGTTACAAATTCCCATGAATAATTCTTTCGCTACAAATAACAATATAATTGACCACATCCATTCATAACGAGTCAACAAACAAAAAATAATTGCTGCTTGGGTAATTTTATCTGCCAATGGATCTAAAAGCTTGCCTACTTCAGAAATTTGCTGATATTTACGAGCTATCCAACCATCTAGCAAATCAGTTAAACCTGAAATTAAAAGAAGTAGAGCCGCATAATAATAATGAATTGGTTCAGTTGATTTTAAGTAGGTTAAAACAAAAAGCGGAACTAATAATAAACGGATGCAAGATAAAATGTTCGGAATGGTTACCCATTTGTTTCTATTGTATGTCGACATTATTAATCAACTCCTTTTTAAAGAATTCTTATAGCTGAAAAATATATTTCCTTCTATTTCAAAAAAAGAGGTCAATGATCTTTAATCACTGACACTCTTATAAAAAATTTAGTTTCAATTAGCTTGGTCTTCCTATTTTAGCTAATTTTTGGCTTCTTCATAGTCAAATGAATCAATAGAATAAACCATTTCACTAAAATCTTTTAAATCATAAAAAATATCTTCTTTTTCTTTTGGAATGTCTACATATAAAGGCATGGCAGTATTCGGCTCAAGTATACCGAACTTATCTTCAGTAAGAGAAAGGGCCTTTTTATCTAAAATAACTTCATCTGAAGTATTGCTGAAACTAATGGACATTTGTATATTAGTCATTGAAATTTCTGTCAAATTAACTAAGATAAAAATTGCTTGTGTTTTTCCAGTTTCATTTAAATACATCCCCGTAAAGTGAATGGCTACATCATTAGGGATACCAATAGAATCTGCGCTTTTTATTCTAGTTTCAATTTCTTGCAAGACAGGATCTGTTTCGAGTGTAAATCCATTTTCTATATCCGATTTTTGAGGAACTAATGGTATCTCATTTGCTGTTTTTTCTGTTTCACTTGAAGAACCACCTTGAGATTCCCTTAAGTTTCCGCCTGCACCTGCTCCTTCAGAAGAATCTTCATTAACTGTGCTTGATTCCATGATCGACTCCTCAGAAGAAACTTCTGATTGCGTTTCAGAAGAGCTAGATTCTTTTACAGCCATACTTTCACTTGATACTGCCGTCTTTTCAGAGGCAGCTGAGCTGTTAGTTGAATCATTCCCCTTATTCCCTACCATATCACATCCAGCCATTAAAAATGCTGCTCCTATAATTACCATCCACTTTTTCATATTCTGCTCCTCCTTTTTAATTACCTTACCCTCTTACCCTCATGTCATTCCTTCTTTTTAATTCACTTTTTCATAATGAAAATTTTCTATACTTGTTTGGATATTTTTTTCCGTAATGGATAAAAATAATTCTTCCTTACCTGCTGGGACTTCCATAGTCATTGGGATAACCGTAAAAGGTTCAAAGGTGCCAAAGACTTCTGAGGATATACGGTACTGTTCACGGTCCCAGACCTTTTCTCCATTTTTATTTCCATAATTAAATATAAAACTTAAATTTTCCATCGTGGTGTTTGTTCTATTAATAATAAAAAAATAAGCTAATAATTGATCCTCTGATTTTTCATGTAATTGAGAGTAAAGAACCGTCACATCATTTTCAAACCCTATGGATGGATTTTCATCCACTAATTGTTTGAGATTAGCCATTAATTGATTGTTTTCAATAGTTTGGCCTTTATCACTATTTTGTTTAGGTATCTTAAAAGTTAATTCATCTTCAGAAGTGGCAGGTTCTTTTCCTGAAGAATCTGTATTATTATCAGCTGTATCGTAATTGAAAGTATCTATCTTTTCAATTACTTGTGCAGCATCAATTTCCTTGAACGCCATTTCGTTTTCAGGTTCAATTGGAAAGTACATCGGCATAACGGTATTGGGCTCTAATGTGCCAAATTTTTCTTCTGACAAGGCAAAAGCTTTCTGGTCAAAAATGAGTTGCCTGTCGATTCCTCCGAATGTATAAGTAAATTTCATATTTTTCAAAGATTTATCCGTTCGATTAACAATGAAAAAAATACCAGCTAAATTTGAAGTCTCTCCAAACGTCTGACCAGAATATACAATTGTTATATCGTCTTCAAATCCCATATCTTGATTTTCATCTACAATTTTTTGTAGCTTTGCCAAGGTTTCATCATTTTCAATAGTTAACCCTTTATCTGTTTCATCATTTTGTGGAACAAATGTAATTGGCTCTTTTTCTTGTTTATTTTCAGCTTTAGTCGTTACACTAGAAGCAGTAGCAGTAGACTGTTTTGAATTAGATTCACTTTCCGTTAACACAACAGAAGTACTTTTCTCTTCGCTTTTTTTATCACTATTATTGCCTATATAATCACAACCTGCCAATAGCACTATCGCTATTCCTAAAACCAAAACCACCTTTTTCATTTTTCTCTACCTCCTTTTCGCTAAAGCTTAATGTGGGTAGGGTTGTGTTCACTTATTAAATGGTCAACTAATTCGTTATTTCCCATGTTTTTTCCTTAAGCCTAGGAGAACAAATAAATTTATAATAATGGCCACCTCTCTTTTGAATTTCGGCTAAGTTAAAAATGATTACAAAAGGCATTTTTCACAGATGTTTTTAATTACAACTTTATTGTACCTTAATTTTTTGTTTATACAAAACGTTATACTCTACCTAAAATTACAACATTCTTTTAATTTTACTTTAAAAGCTTATATTATCAGCTTTTAATCCGTTAATAAATAACATAATTCTTCCTGCAGCTATTTTTATCTAGGCAAACGCCAGTTTTTTGTGAGAGTTTTATTCATTAAAACTTCATAAAAATCAATGGGTCACTCTTTTTCAATTTATCTGACTTAAGAATAATGATGAACCTATCCGATATTATTCTACTTTTTTATCTGTCGTTGTTAAAAATACGATAAAAAAACAAGACTCTAAAATGAGAGTCTTGTTTTTTGATTAGAACATTATTTTATACGGAGAGTAAGGGATTTGAACCCTTGCACGAATTGATCGCCTAACGGTTTTCGAGACCGTCCCCTTCAGCCGGACTTGGGTAACTCTCCAATTCAACCTTTTTTATTATAATACGAACTATAATGAAAAACAATTGCCTTTAACTAAATGCATTGTTTTGTGATTAGAAAACTAACCTCAAAAAATCAGAATGGAACTTTTCTCCATCCTGACGGTTTTCATTTCTTTTTATTTTCTTTTTTCTTCTTCCACTGTTTGTTCAGGTATATCACCCGGCTCTTTTATTTCAGGAGCTGTTGGGTGGTCAATAGGATCTTTACTGATATCTGGAATAGTCGGCTCTTCAAAAGGTTTATTATCTACTTTTGGAGCTTCAGGCTGATCAATTGGGTCTTTCCCAGGTTGTTTAATTTCGGGCTCATCAGGACCAGTTGGGTTGACTCCAAACCCAGGAGCTGTTATTTCTTCAGAAAAATTAATCGTATCGAAATCATCAGGTTGCTGATTCTTCTCTTGTTTATCTTTCATGAAAATTCCTCCATTCTCACTTTTATCCATTCTTCCAATGACGGTTGTCTTTCTAAAAACAGTGTAGCAAAAATAGAAAAGAGAACCAAAACATATGCTTTTTACGATTCTTTAGTTCCTTTTGAAAAAAGCGAACTGTTGGAAAAAATACAACAGTTCACTTTCTTATTATTACTAAAATTCGCTTTCGTCTAATTGATCGCCTTCATATTCTTCATCGTACACTTTATTAGCAGCATACTCTTCATTAGCAGCGTTTAAAGACTCCTCATTCAATTGAGACGGTCCATCCGTTAAGTCACGGTAAAAAACTTGAGCAGCTGTTGTTTGGTACGGTCGAATATAGAAGGAAATTGCAATAGTATACAGCAGTAAACCAAGAAATAAGAGAACAAAAACCCATACTAGTCCTCCATCATTGAGAGAACTTTCATTTAATGAACGTAAACTTCCTAAGAGAAACACAACAAATACGATTAAAGGAACCACTAACCAAAGATAGATAGAAAGTTGCAGAATGAACAATTTCCATTTTTTACCTTTCATTAATTGACGACTTTGGTCTAAAGCGTCCATAATTGAAATATCTGGATCGTCTTTTAAAATATTCAAAGCTTGACTATAACTGTATGTTTTAATAATTCCAGGAATAATCAATAACAAGGACCATAAAACGATTAAAATATTCATCACCAATATTAACCCTAGTATTTTCCAAATTCTTTTTTTTCTAAACGTTTGAAACATGGATTCTACTGTGAGCTTAGCCCCGTCGACCATATCAAGGATGCTCCAGTTGTACCCTACATTCAACAGTCCTGAAAGCAACCCGATGAGAAAACTAACTAGCCCTGTCAATAGGCCAATTCCTGGCGATAAAGTGACTGCTACATTTGTTTCATAGGTGCTGGTACTAATCATATCCGGCAAAGACAAGAAACTGCCTGCCCCTATCACTGAAAAAATCGCTTGGCTCATGATGCCAGTTAAAACAGAAATAATAATGAGATTTAAAATAGCTACTTTCCAATTTCCTTTTAACTGTTGTTTAGCTCTTTTCTTGATCGCTCTTATATTCATACCTTCTCCTCCAATGAAATCTACTTTTATACTCTCTTCTTCATTACTTTAATCATAAACGTTTAAAGAAGGTTTCTCAAATAATTTCAATTGCAGCTGCCTTTGTTTAGTTATTCGCGCTAGTCGTTAATGCTCCGTTTTCCCTCTTGTCTACTGTTATACTACTTTACAAGTTTTCAAAATATACTTTGAGGTAGGCTTTGCTGAAAAACTTGCTGCTTTAGCAGCTTATGCCGAAGCTGTTGCAGCTTTAGCTGGTTATGTCGAATAGTATAAAGCTCCCATAGCGAGACTTCAGGTTCTTATTTGTCTAATTTCCGAAAGACAGGCTAGTCCGCTAAACATTGAGGTAGAAAAAACTTATAATCCCTCTTCTATAAAAAAAATACCCATCAGCTAAAGACACGCTTTAACTGATAGATATTCTTAATGTTGTACTTTAAACAGTCCACTTTTCATAGTCTTCACTTTCCATCGACTCTACCATCCCTACTAGGTAACCATTGCCGACTTGTGAAAAGAAGTCATGATTTGAAGTCCCAGTTGAAATTCCATTCATAATAACCGGATCAACGTCATTAGCTGTATCAGGGAATAAAGGATCAAAACCTAAATTTTGCAAAGCTTTATTCGCATTATAGCGCAAGAATACTTTTACGCGTTCAGTCCAGCCGATTTCATCGTATAAATACTCTGCATACTTAACTTCATTTTGATACAAGTTAAACAGCAATTCATACGTCCAGTTTTTTAATTCTTCTTGTTCACTTTCCGGAAGTTTGTTGTACCCAATTTGGAATTTATAGCCAATGTAAGTACCATGAACAGATTCATCGCGTAAAATCAACTTAATGATTTCAGCTACGTTTGGTAATTTATTATTTCCTAAATAGTGTAAAGGAGCAAAAAAACCTGAATAAAATAAGAACGACTCTAACATCACACTAGCCACTTTACGTTGCAAATCAGTGCCGTTTTGATAAATACCATTAATGATATCTGTTTTTCCTTGTAACAAGTCATCTGTATTGATCCATTGAAAAAGATCTTCAATTTCTGATTTAGAATTCAAGGTACTGAAAATAGCACTGTAACTTTTGGCATGCATGGATTCCATGAATTGAATATTATTAAAGACTGCTTCTTCATGTTGCGTCCGTATAGAGTCTTTCAAGGATTCGACACCATCTTGTGATTGTAATGTGTCTAAAAGCGTTAATCCGCCTAAAACTTTAGCCAGCATCTCTTTTTCATTTTTAGGCAGACGAGCCCAGTCATTCAAGTCATTCGATAACGGAATTCTCGTATCTGTCCAAAATTGCTCCACTAATTTTTCCCATGTTAATTTATCGATCATATCTTCTATTTTATTCCAATTTATTGCATCGTATTGTTTTGTCATATTTACATTCACCCTTCTTAAATACTGCAACTTTCGCAAGCATTTGAACCTATTTCTTCTGAATTTTCCGTAAATGTACGAATGTAGTAAAGAGATTTGATTCCTTTACGCCACGCATAATGACGTAAAATATTTAGGTCACGAGTCGTTTGTTTAGTTGTCCGGCCCTCTTTCCATTCGTACATACCTTCTGGGAGATCTGAGCGCATAAAGAGTGTCAAGCTCATCCCTTGGTCAATATGTTTTTGTGCTGCTGCGTATACATCAATTACACGGCGCATATCGATATCGTAAGCGGAAGTATAATAGGGCAATGTTTCATTAGATAAGAATGGTGCTGGGTAATAGGTTTTACCGGTTTTCTTTTCTTGTCGTTCTTCAATCAAACGGGTAATCGGATGCAAACTAGCCGAAGTTTCATTAACATAGCTGATAGATCCAGTTGGAGCTATGGCTAAGCGATTTTGGTGATACAAACCGTCTTGCATAACCGCTTCTTTCAACTCTTTCCAATTTTCTTTTGTAGGCACAGCAAGATTTTCAAATAAACTTGCTACTTTATTGCTTGAAAAGTCGTGGTCTTTCTCAGTATAGTTATCGAAATACTCGCCAGTAGCATACTTTGATTTTTTAAAATTATGAAAAGTTATTCCGCGTTCGCGAGCTATGCGGTTACTAGCAACCAGCGTGTAGTAGTTCAACATCATAAAATACGCATCCGTAAATTCAATCGATTCTGGTGAACCATACTCGATTTGATTCAAAGCTAAAAAGGTATGCAAACCCATTGCTCCAAGCCCAATAGTATGGTATTTGTCGTTTCCATGTTTGACTGATGGAACTGCTTCAATACTGGATTGGTCTGTTACCATTGTCAAAGCACGTACCATAGTATCGACAGACTTACCAAAATCAGGAGATTTCATTAAGTTGACAATGTTCGTAGAACCTAGATTACAGCTGATATCGGTGCCTAGCACCTCATAAGTTTGGTCATCATTGATCAGCGAAGGTTCTTGGATCTGCAAGATTTCACTACACAAGTTACTCATCGTAATCGTTCCATAAACGGGATTTTCACGGTTAGCGGTGTCAATATTAATGATATACGGGTAACCAGATTCTTGTTGTAATTTAGAAATTTCGTTTTCTAACTCACGCGCACTGATCTTAGATTTACGAATTTCTTCATTGTTAACCATATTGTCGTACTCTTCAGTGATGTCTACATACGCAAACGGTCTGCCGTAAATGCGTTCAACATCATAAGGACTGAATAAGTACATTTGCTCATCATGAGCTGCTAGCTCATAAAACTTGTCTGGTACAACTAAACCAAGAGATAGTGTTTTAACCCGAATTTTTTCATCAGCATTTTCTTTTTTTGTAGATAAAAAAGAAACAATATCTGGATGGAAAACATTTAAATAAACTGCTCCGGCACCATTACGTTGTCCCAATTGATTTGAATAGCTGAAACTATCTTCCAATAATTTCATAACTGGAATAACGCCGCTTGAGGCATTTTCTATTTGCTTGATTGGATCGCCAGCAGCTCGCAGGTTTGATAAGTTGACGCCAACTCCTCCGCCAATACGCGACAATTGAAGCGCACTATTGACTACGCGTCCAATGCTGTTCATATCATCGGTTGCTTGTATCAAGAAACACGAAACCAGCTCACCACGCCGTTTACGTCCTGCATTTAGAAACGTTGGCGTAGCCGGTTGATACCGCTGATTAACAATTTCATCAGCAATGGTACGTGCTAATTCTTTATCGCCATCAGCTAAATACAAAGCATTGAATACGATTCGATCTTCGTAACGTTCCAAAAAACGTTCCCCATCATTCGTACGTAGAGCATATTGTGTATAAAATTTAAAAGCTGACATAAATGAACGGAAACGAAACTTCCGGCTATAGATATCTTCAAATAATTCTTTAATAAATGAACGATCGTATTGGTTTAAAAACTCTTCTTCAATATAATCTTCTGCTATTAAATAATTCAATTTTTCGTCTAATGTGTAAAAGAAGACTGTATTGGGATTAACATATTCTAAAAAGTAAGCACGAACTGCTTCACGGTCTTTGTTAAGAGGGATAGAGCCATTGACAGGACGGTTCAATTCATTATTCAATTTAAAATAAGTAACCTCTTTTGGTTTAGTTGCTAATACGGGTTTATCCAAGGTCTTTCACCGCTTTCTTTAATTTTTGCACATCTTCATCATTTCCTTGAAATTCAAATGTATGCAATAAGGGAACGTTATATTCTTTTGCTAAATCTTTAGCTGTAAAAACAAATAAATTTCCGAAGTTCAGATTGCCGCCGCCAGCGACTCCTTTAAAGTAATTTTGATTTTCTCCAGTCTCAATAAAATCATTTATGATTTCAGTTGCTTCTACCTCATAAGTGGGAACAACTACAATAAAGGGTTCATGAATTGAAAGATATGGATTCGTTGGGGTGATTTCCAACAAATCCATATCTAATTTTTGTACAAATTTTCTAGTTTGTCCGGTTAAAGACAAATAAACTACTTTCATACTAATTGATCCAACAAGTCTGGGCGGAACCCGTTGAACGCTTCTTGTCCTTCAATTGTAATGACTGGCACTGAACTGAACCCTAACTCTTTTACTTCTTCTAATGCAGCTTCTGATTCAAAAATATCTTTAGTAACGTACTCAACACCCTTATCGTCTAGATATTTTTTAGTAAAATTGCATTGCATACAGTTGGGTTTTGAATAAACCACTATTGTTTTATTGTCCATTCTCATTACTCCTTTGATTTAAACTATTGGTATTAAAGCTGCTGACACTTTACCTAAGAGCAGCTTCCTTCTACTCTTAATATACTACACAACATCTTGTCTTTTTACAATCATAACATACACCATATATAGACTAATTTTTATATTCACAAGCTAAGTCATACTATATATAGTATGACTTGTGAAAGAGAAAAAAGCACTTAAAAACCTTATTTGTCTCTATTCTTCTCTACTTTTCTTTCGTTTTTTCACAATGCTTCTTTAGAAAAATATTTCCTCTATTTCACAATTCTGATAGGTAAAACTTAAAAACACGCTTTTTTTGTCCTTTAGACCAAAGAGGTTCAGTTAAGTTAAAAAACACAAATAAATTGGTTTTGTGAAAAAAGTACATACTTTCAAAAGACAAATGTAAAAATAGCATTGACTTTTTATTCATTCTCCCATATAATAAATTCTGTTGCTAAGAGATGTCTCAGTAGCTCAGCTGGATAGAGCATCCGCCTTCTAAGCGGACGGTCGGGAGTTCGAACCTCTCCTGAGACGTAATTTAGGTTTTATGTTTTTTGTTTAAAAATAGAAACACCTCTCAAAAATGGCTATATGCCGCTATTTTTGAAAGGTGTTTTCTTTTTTTGTTTTTTTGTTCCTTTTATTGGTTTTGATAATAAACTTGCCATAGTTTCGGAATAAAATACCGTTATCTTTTTCTCATCTTTATTTTCAACCAAAGTAATGAATACTCATTTTTATTAATAAAAATACATTAAAAGATTAAAAGAAGCCTAACCCAACAAGTGGACAGGTTTCTTTTTTAAAATAAAAATTTTATGCTTTTTCTTGGTATTCTAATGACTCAGGCCAAAATGTAACTACTTCGCTATCAGAGTCTCCTCTAGACAGAAAAGCTTCTTTTCCTGAACCTTTGTCTGCTTTAACAGCCAATACGCCTTCATCATACAACTGTTCCACTACGTCTATTATATCGCCATCTTCAAAAGTACCTTTAAGGCCATCAATTTTTTCTTTTATTCCATCGTTACTCTTATAAATAGATAGGATTTCATTTCTCAATTCTTCTTGATCCAATGTCATCTCTCCTCTTTTATTTAGTAACATAATTATACCAATTCTTGAAAAGGGTTTCAATTTGTAGCACTTAAAAACAAAATAGAGCAGCTGAACCCATTTGCTCTATTCGATCAGCACAAACTTCGTACAATTTTAATATAGCTGATTAGGGTCAATAAACTGATTAGTATTTTTGGTGTTTAATCCACTAATAGATAAAAATTCTGAATGCAAAATACGTCTGACATCTTCATCTGTCATAGCAGTGGTATTTTTTTGTTCTAAATCAACAGGATTTAATTTTTTCATTTCATAAATATGTTTAATCCCGGCCATATTGATTCCTTCAGATAAGAAATCTTTAATTTCAAGAAGCACATCAACGTCATTTAAAGAAAACATTCTTCTATTTCCTTCATTTCGTTCAGGTTGAATCAACTCTTGTTCCTCATAGTAGCGGATTTGCCGTGCTGTTAAATCGGTCAATTTCATGACTGTACCAATTGTGAAAACAGCCATTGAACGACGAAGCTCTTTTTCTTTCATTTCAGTCCTCCTCTTCATTACTTTTATAGAATAGCAAGGTTCTTTTAAAGTGTCAACAAATACTTATACTAAATGTCATATCATCTCACATTGCCGTTTTGAATTAATATATACTGGCTTTTTTTACTAAAATCTTATTGTCTTGAATCTAGACCAATCATTTTGGAATAAATCATTTTATTTGCTTCATCAAACTTAAGAAAAGCGGGACAAGCTCACTCTGACTCGAAAGAAATTTTGGAAAGTAGCACTGTTTGAGGGACTGAGCACTAGACATTGAATGCAGAAAAACTTATCATCTCCTACTATATAAAAAAAGAATTACGCATGTAAGCACGTAATTCTTTTTTAGTTACACTCTTCTTATTCTTCACAATCGGAATGTAAACTCATTTAATTTTTTAATAGAGAGTCATATATTTTTCTTGTTCCCATTCAGAAACTTGTTCTCGATAAGCTGCCCATTCCACTTTTTTAGCTGTCATAAAACTATTATAGATATGCGAACCAAGTGCTTCTTTGACTACTTCATCTTTGCGTAAATATTTTAGTGCATTATGCAATGTAGATGGTAAATCAATAATTCCTTTTTCATAGCGTTCTTCACTCGTCATTCGGTAGATATTGCGGTCAATGGGCTCAGCAGGTACCATTTTATTTTTAATTCCATCTAAACCTGATTTTAGCAAAACTGCTAATGCTAAGTAAGGATTGGCACTAGGATCCACACTACGTAATTCAAAGCGGGTCGATAAGCCACGCGAACTTGGTACACGAATTAAAGGTGAACGGTTATGTGCGCTCCATGCAACATAAACAGGTGCTTCGTATCCAGGAATCAATCGTTTGTAAGAATTAACAGTGGGATTACAAATAGCAGTAAATCCTAAAGCATGCGACATAATACCAGCTAAAAAGTGATAAGCGACTTCGCTTAATCCCAGTTCATTGGTTTCATCATAAAAAACATTTCCTTCTTCGTTGAACAAAGACATATTGAAATGCATTCCTGATCCGCTGACTCCTTCTAACGGTTTTGGCATAAAAGTAGCATGCAAACCATGTTCTCGAGCAACCGTTTTGACAATTAATTTAAAGGTTTGAATATTATCACAAGCTTCAATAGCATCTGCATATTTCCAATCGATTTCATGTTGTCCAGGAGCTACCTCATGGTGACTGGCTTCAATTTCAAATCCTAAATCTTCTAAATGCAAAACTATTTCACGCCGACAATTTTCACCTAGATCTGTTGGTGCAAAATCGAAATAGCTTCCATCATCATTTAATTCAAGCGTTGGTTTTCCATTTTCATCCAGTTTGAATAAGAAAAATTCAGGCTCTGGTCCTAAATTAAATTGAGAAAAACCTAGTTCTTCCATTTCTTTCAAGACATGTTTTAAATTAGTGCGGGGATCTCCGGCAAAAGGTGTATCATCAGCATTATAAATATCACAAATCAAACGGGCTACTTTGCTTTTTTCATTTCCTACTTCCCATGGGAAAATCAACCAAGTGTCTAAATCTGGATATAAATACATATCACTTTCTTCAATACGGACAAAACCATCAATTGAAGAACCATCAAACATCATTTCATTGTTCAACGCTTTGTCTATTTGACTGATAGGGACTTCAACATTTTTGACGGTGCCGTCAATATCTGTAAACATCAACCGTAAAAAACGTACATTATGTTCTTTTGCACTGGCTTTGATTTCTTCTTTTGTGAATTTTTTCATCGTCTTAAAATTCTCCCCTTTGTGAACTAGCTAAATTTTTATTTATTCTTCATTCATCACTTTAACAAGGCCAATTTAAATTGTCAAAATTTTTATTACATGGGAATGTTACATATCCGTGGGTTGCAATCTTTTTTGAAACAAAAAAAACTACTTATCATCTGTCTAAAATCAGACCGATATAAGTAGCTTTTTTTACTCATACTAAAAAAATAATTCTGCAACAGCTGAACTGACAGCTAGTTTAACATGTTCATAAGTTAGACCGCCTTGTACATACAAGGTATAAGGCGGTCGGATAGGACCATCAGCCGTTAATTCGATACTGGATCCTTGAATAAAGGTTCCCGCTGCCATAATCACATCATCTTCATAACCCGGCATATAAGCTCCTACTGGCATCACATGAGCATTAATAGGAGAATATTTTTGAATCGTTTGAGCAAATTGAACCATTCTCCCTTTATCATTTAAAGAAATGATTTGGATTAAATCCGTCCGCTCATCGTTCCATTTAGGCGAACTCTCTACTCCGCAAGATTCCAGTAAAGCTGCAGTATAGACTGCGCCTTTTAAAGCTTCTCCGACTGTATGAGGTGCCATAAAAAAGCCTTGGTACATTTCTTGCAAACTATATAAAGAAGCTCCTGCTTCCCGACCAATTCCCGGAGAAGTTAAGCGGTATGCACATGCTTCAATCAATTCTAATTTACCTACAATATAACCGCCTGTTTTAACTAGACCGCCACCTGGGTTTTTAATCAGCGATCCTGCCATCAGATCTGCCCCAACTTCAGTAGGTTCTTTCAGCTCAACAAATTCGCCATAGCAATTATCAACAAAAATAATCACAGAAGGATCAATTGATCTCACGAATTGAATCATCTCTTCAATTTTTTCAATAGTAAAAGACGGACGACTGGCGTAACCACGAGAACGTTGAATGGCTACTACTTTGGTTTTGGCTGTCATTTTGTCTTGTACAGCTTCAAAGTCCACACCTCCATCTGGTAGTAAATCAACATGATCATAACCCATTTGATATTCTTTAAATGAACCAATACCTTCTCCCGTAACTCCTACTATTTCTAATAATGTATCGTAAGGGGATCCAGTAATATACAACAGATCATCTCCTGGACGCATTACACCAAATAAAGCCGTAGCAATTGCATGTGTACCGGAAATGATTTGCGGACGTACCAACCCAGCTTCTGCTTTAAACACATCAGCATAGACTTCTTCTAATGTATCACGGCCATAATCATCGTAGCCGTAGCCGGTTGACGGATTAAAATTTTGCTCCGTAACTTTTTTGTCTCTAAAGCTTTTTAATACTTTATATTGGTTAAATAAGGCAACCTCATGGATTTGTTCATGAACCGGTTTGATTTTTTCTTCAATTTTTTTTATTCTTTCAACTAGCTCTGGTGTAAAGTGATTGTTCCAACTCATTTTAATTGATTCTCTCCATTCCATTTTGACTCTTTTTTTGCATAGCCTTTAACAAGATAACGGTTTGTTTCCTCTTCATAGGTTTCAGCTGTTACTAAAGTTTCTTGTTTTAGTTGGACAAGCTTTTGACCTTCTTCTACTCCTACTTCAATTTGATAAGGAACCATGATTTCTTGCATTTGATTCGTAATTTCCTCTAATAAAATTTCAATATCTGCTGGATCTTTAGCAGAAATCAATAAATTCGGATATAAACTCGGGAAAAACAATCCATCTACTAAATCTTTTTTATTGTAAACAGTCAACATGGGAATATGATCCATTTCTAATTTTTTTAGCAGCTCTATTACCGTTCTTTCATGTCCTGCCATATTCTCTGCAGAAGCATCAACTACATGCAGCAGTAGATCAACACCACGCGTTTCTTCCAATGTTGATTGAAAAGCTTCGATTAATTCTGTTGGAAGATCTTGGATAAATCCAACCGTATCGGTTAATGTTACAGTAGTTCCTATTGGCAATACTAATTTACGTGTTAAAGGATCCAATGTGGCAAATAACTGATTCTCTTCAAAGGTCTTTGCTTGAGTTAAAGCATTCAATAAGGTAGATTTTCCCGCATTGGTATATCCCATTAGCCCAATTTGAAAAACTCCGCTTTCTCGACGGTGTATCCGATTGCGTTCCCGATGCTTTTCAGTATCTTTTAAGGCTCGCTTAATATCGCTGATTTGATTTCGAATATGACGGCGATCTGTTTCTAGTTTCGTTTCTCCAGGTCCTCTTGTGCCGATGCCGCCGCCTAAGCGAGATAAATTGATGCCTTGTCCAGCTAAACGCGGCAGCATATATTGCAATTGTGCTAGCTCCACTTGCAATTTCCCTTCTTTGCTTCGAGCACGCATTGCAAAAATATCCAAAATCAACTGAATTCGGTCAATGATTTTCACATCACTCACTTCTTGAATATTCCGAGTTTGTCCAGGTGTCAATGCATGATTAAAAATCACTACATCCGCTTCAGTTTCTTCTATCAAATGTGACAGTTCTTCCAATTTTCCTTTGCCTAAAAAAGTGCGAGGATCAAAACGCTCTCTTTTTTGCGTTAACTCTCCCACAACTTTTCCCAAAGCAGTTTCTGTCAACAGTGATAATTCATTCAAAGAATAAGCAAAATCAGAATCTGTTTCAGTTGTTTGAACACCAACAAGTACAGCTTTTTCTTGTTCTTTTTTTGTTTCCATCACAATGACCTCCTTTTCCTTTGGATTTTTTCATTGTCCTTGTAAAAATTGTTGGACCTCTTCAACTAATTCTTTTTTAGATTCCGGTTGTTTTACTAAATCCCACCAACTGATATCCGGCAGCCGGTTTCTGAACCAGGTTAATTGCCGTTTGGCATAACGCCTTGAATTTTGCTGAATAGCAGCAATCACTTCGTCTAGAGAAGCTCTCCCTTCAAAGTAAGGCTGCCATTCTTTATATCCAATTCCGCGTGCTGCCTGTGCATTTTGCAGTTGCTGTTCAGCTAACCAACGAGCTTCTGATTCCAGTCCTTGCTCTATCATAAGATGCACTCGTTCATTGATGCGATCATACAAAATGTTCCGTTCTGTCGTTAATCCTATTACTTTCATATTATACAAAGGTTCTTTCATTTCCCGTTCATTTTGATAAGAAGAAAATAACTGCCCTGTCACATGGTAAACTTCCAGTGCACGAATAATGCGTCTGACATTATTCACATGGATTTTTTCAGCAGCAGTCGGATCAAGTTGTCTGAGTTCTTCCCATAAGTAGTGCGAACCGTGTTCAGCGGCTTCCATTTCTTTTTGAGCTCGAAAAATTAAATCATTTTCTCCTGAACCGCCTAAACTTATATCATATAGTAAAGATTCAATGTATAAACCTGTCCCTCCAACAATAATCGGTGTTTTACCTTTAGCACTAATATCCTGTATTAGTTGCCTTCCTCTTTTTTGAAAGTCAGATACAGTATAACTTTCTGAAACCTCTACTTCATCAATCAAATAATGAGGTATCCCTGCTTGTTCTGTTAAAGAGGCTTTAGCAGTTCCAATATTCAGTTTTTTATAAATTTGCATGGAATCCCCGCTGATAATTTCACCATTAAACTGTTTCGCTAAAGCAATACTTAAGCTGGTTTTTCCAACAGCAGTAGGACCAACGATGACGATAATAGGTAGTTTAGTCACATTTTTCTCCTTTAGGGCATTGTTTCCAATTTTTTTCGTAAAGCAAGAGCTTTCTCGGGATAATCCGTGATAACACCGGCTACTCTCTGATTAAAGCAATATTCCAATTCCTGACTTTGATTGATTGTCCAAAGGCGGACAGCCGTTTTCACTTCATCGGTTAACGTCTTTTCTCGGAACCATAATAAGCTAGGATGCCACATGGTTACCATGATATCGGTATCCAGTACTAACAGATCCCTTCCATTTTTTTCAAATAATAATGCAATCTCGACCGCAGGATTCAATTTTTTTAAACGAATAAGCGTCTGATAGTTGAAACTTGAAAAGACAAGTTTAAATTGGATTTCCTTTTTATCTGTTAATTCCATCACTTTCTCTTCAATACCCGGATAAATATAATGATCTGTTTTAAGTTCAATATTCAATGTTCCTTTAAATTGACTATCAATCAAAAAATCAATCACTTCTTGTAATGTCGGAATACGGCAATCTGTATAATCTTCACTAAACCAACTGCCTGCGTCTAACCGTTTTAATTGTTGCAGCGTTAATTCTCGAACCAAACCTTTTCCATTACTTGTGCAATCTACCGTTTCATCATGGATGACTACTAATTCATGATCCCGGCTTAAATGTACATCCAGTTCAATTCCATCACTTCCCACACGAACTGCTTCTTCAAAAGCGAGCAAAGTATTTTCTGGATGAGTTCCTTTACTGCCTCTATGAGCAAAGACTTCTGTTTTAATCATAATACCCTCCACTTATTAACGTTAACGTTTTTATTATAACATAGTCCTCTAATGATTCATTATTTTCATCTTTGAAAATAATGGGACTTTCCTCGTATTTTCTTAGAAAATAGCGTAAAATAAATTATATCAAAAGAACGGAGGTGTGTCAGATGTATCTCACGCTTGAAGAAACAGCAGAATATCTGGATCTTACGATTTCAGAAGTTTACCGCCTTGTTCGTGAAAAACAAATCCGCACCGTATCCGATGGTGAAGATCTTTTAGTCAATAAAGACCAATTTAACCTTTATTTAAAATCATTAGAAAAATATAAAGCAGAATTACTTGATTACTTGAATGAACCACTGCCAGAAGATAGCGACATTAAAGATGAAGATTAATAGGAATATGGTTACTGTAAATAAAAAATCGCCTCTCAATTGAGAAGCGATTTTTTTATTTGGTTATTTTTTCTTTGTTTTACCTGTCCAATCGCGGTAACCGCCTTTAAGACGATACAAGTCTTTATATCCTGATTTACGCAATTTAACAGCTGCTCGGCCGCTTAAAGATTTACTATGATCATAAAGATAAACCGGTTGATCTTTTCTGATTTCAGCCATCCTTGTTTTAAATAGCGAATAAGGAATGTTTCGAGCGCCCAAAATATGTCCAGCATCAAAATCTGCTTTTTCGCGAACATCAATCAGTTGAACTTTACGCATATTTTTTTTAAATTCTTCTTCAGTCAATTCAACTGCCGCACGTTTCCGATTGAAATATTGATATAGCTCATAACCGCCCCACACTATAATAATAATCAATAAAACGGTGTTTAGTAATACATTACCATTCAATTCAAAATACCCCTTTCCTCTCATACTCACATGAATAATTGTACACAAGAGAAAGGGTTTTTACTAGCTTTTTTTACATCTCTAATTAAGTGCTTAGTTAAGAAGAAGATTTTTCCATTTCAATCAAAGGGTAAAGCTTCTGCTGCTCTAAATCAATAATGTATTCAAAACGCCAACCATATAAGCAGTAACGCTTATTTTTAGCCATGCTGATCGGGGCATTATCAGGCAAATCAATAATAGATTCAATTTTTCGTGTCTCAAAATTCAACTTTCCAAATTCAAAATCACCTGATTCCAATTCTAATTGCGTTGATTTTTTAGCAAATACTCCATAAAGGTCTCCATTTCTTCCAGATTGTGTTAAATTAGGAAAAACCAATCGTTCATTCATGGTGACTTTGGGAATCGTAATAAATCCTTTATCGACCATAAAAGGATATTGCCGGTTTAACAATAATTCTTCTTTATTGAAATCGGAAGGAGAAAATGAAATAAATGTATCATTGTTCAAATAAAAACCTGTAACTTGACTCTGAATACGTGTTACTTCATTTGTTCGAATATCGCCCATATATAATTCTCCCGTTTGTAAGGAGAAATCATCTAAATTATCTACATATAAATAAAGATTGCCAGAATACCAAATGGGAGTCAAAGATTTTGACTGAATATCTACTAACTGATTTGTTTCAATATCCCATTTCTGAATAATCATTTCTTCTTCCCATTTATAATAAGAAATAAATAATTGATTTTGATCAACAGGATTCCAATTGACGTTCAAATAACCATTGGTTTCAATTGCCAGTTTTTGTTCTACTTCACCAGCTAAATTAATGATACGCAGTTCGCCACCTTCTTTGTCCGCAATTTGAACAAAGATAGACTGCTTATCTTCAGAGATAGCTGTTGTTAAAATAATGGCTTCTGCTTCATATAGTAAAGTTAATTTCCCCGTCGTTAAATTAAAGCGATATAATGTGTCCATATTTTCTTTCCCAGTATGCACAAGGAGTTCATCATCAGAAAGCCAGCCAACAACTTTCCTAAAATCTTCATAATTTAATGGAAGTTCATGAGGGACGTGCTCTTTTTCTTTTTTTACAGGGACAGACATATCTTTGTTGCAGCTTACTAAAAAGAAAACTGACAAGAAGACTAACACAAAGATGCTAAGCACAGTAAGCACGTTCTTTTTCATTTTATCACCTTATGTTTCTGGTTATTAGCAGTTAAGTTCATGCTGTTATCCCTTTTCTTATTGGTCTTGATGTCCATAATTATAACACAGGTCTTTTTCTTTA
Organism: Carnobacterium mobile DSM 4848; assembly: GCF_000744825.1. NCBI lineage: Bacteria > Bacillati > Bacillota > Bacilli > Lactobacillales > Carnobacteriaceae > Carnobacterium > Carnobacterium mobile. The sequence goes on along the minus strand of NZ_JQMR01000001.1, from coordinate 312,658 downwards.
GCATGTTTTAACTATCTGAGGCTTTCGTTGAAATCTCCATAATTTTAACTATATTCTATTTCTTCAACGTACCTTTATAAATACTTTTGTTTAAATCTAGTCCAAAATAAAAAGACTTCCATTTTTATGGAAATCTTTTTATTTTGGATTAGATAGTTGAAAGTTTTTCATTTTTACTCATAATATCTTTAATAAGTGAACTAGCTCCAATAACACCTGCATCATTTCCTAATTGGGCTAAGCGTATTTTGCAGCTGCTGCGAATAGCTGGAAACGTAAAAGTATCAAAGTACTCCTGTACTTGTTCAATTAAAAATTCTCCTGCATTGGAGACTCCGCCTCCGATTACAATAGTAGAAGGATTTAATATATTGGCAATATTGCCGCAAGCTAATCCTAAATAAAAAGCAACCTTATCGATCACTTTTACTGCTAGAGCATCATTTTGCTTAGCAAAGTCAAATACATCTTTTGCCGTAACTAATTGGCCATCATCAATAGCAACTTTTAACGCAGATTCTCCAGCATATTCATCTGCATAATCTCTTGCTAAACGTACTACGCCTGTTGCGCTTGCGACTGTCTCCAGACAGCCTTTTTTACCGCATGTACAGTCATAACCATTTGGTTCAACAGTTATATGACCTACTTCACCGGCTGCCCCTACAGAGCCATGCAGTAAATTCCCTTCAGCAACAATTCCGCCGCCCACGCCAGTACCCAACGTTAAAAATGCCATATTGTCTTCATTCTCTCCGGCACCTTTCCAACGTTCCCCGAGTGCAGCTACATTGGCATCATTATCAATAGCAAAAGGAATCCCAGTTCCTTCTTCAATCAATAACTTGACTGGCTGCAAGGTTTTCCAATTTAAATTGTAAGCACCGATTACAGTACCGTTTTTCATATCAACAGTTCCTGGTGAACCCATCCCTATTCCAATAAAATCCTCTTTTGACATACCATATCGTTCAATGTGTTCATTAATAGATGCCACAATAGAAGGAACTATTTTAGTTCCTTCTTCAGAAATATCTGTTAACAAACTCCACTTTTGTTGTACTTCTCCAGTTTCAGTTAATACAGCTAATTTTACGGTCGTCCCGCCTAAATCAATTCCAATTAATTTTTTTGACATATTTGTATCCTCCATCACTCTTTATTTTCCATTTCTTTCTGTTCTTCTATGCGGTGTTCTTGTTTAAGTACTAAATAAGCTTTAAAGTATTCATCATCTTCTATTAAGCCCTGTTCATGTATCTTCTTTAATTCAATCATCATTAATTCTATGTCCCACAAACGCTTTCCCACATAAATGAAAATACCATAGCGTTTTAATACTTGTTGCACCTCATATAGAGTTTTCATTTTTCTCACCACCCGCTAATTAACCAGAAGCTGAACTTTCCAATACCCAATAGTTATAAATAAAATCACCATTACCAGAAAAATAACGGCATGTAACAAACGCTTTTTTTTCCAACGTGGCAATGGGTCTGCGACACTAATGGCAGTTGAAATTAAGTAGCCTCCAGCAAGTCCTCCAATATGACCAGCTAAATCAATAGAAGAATCAAAAACACCAAAAACTAAATTGATTATAACTAACAATAAAAAATTTTTAGATAATTGTTGGATTGCTGGATTATGAGGATAAGTTTTTCCTAACATTAAAGCTGCCCCAAACATACCAAAAATAGCAGTACTTGCTCCAGCTGATATGGCATTATTAGCAGCAAAACTTACTGCATTTCCAGCAAATCCACTTAGGAGATAAATAAGACCGAAACGCCAGTGACCAAAAAGACTTTCTAATTGAATTCCAAGGTAGTATAAAATAAGCGAGTTAATTAAAAGGTGCATCCAACCGATATGCAAAAACATCGGTGTTATTAACCGCCACCATTCCCCCCAAGCAATAAAGGGGTTAAATTTTGCTCCAAATTCAATTAATGTCTGTGTATTTGTGCTGCCTCCGTTAAAAGTCATTAAAATAAACAACACAATTTGGATACCTAAAAAGGTATAAGTTAGAAGAGGTTGTTTAAAAAAACGCTTTATTTTCATTTCCGATTGATAATCCAAGTCATCAACTCCATTCTTTATCACATGGGCTAATATAATGAAAATCGTATGATTTACATTATTTTCTCATTATAGCATAAAAAGTGATTGTTCACGCTAACAAAAATGTACAACAGCGACTGATTTTAAAACAACAGGCAAGAACTAGATTTAACAAATAAAAAAAAGCCTTTTAACAGGCTCTTTCTAATAAACTATTCCATATTATCAATATCTTTACTTAAATCCTGGATAGCCTCTAAGTTATGACTTTCATGCTCTTCCTCAGGTACGCGTTCACTCAAAGTAAAAACTTCATCCTTAAAATTTTTGAAATCTGCTGTTACAAAAGTAATTTGTAAGGGATTTATATAAATAGAATCGCCATTTTGATTTTCTAATAAAACTAATCGGCTATCCAGCATACCGTCTTCTGTGTTAATTATTTCATTAAATGCTGCTTGAGATAAATTGACCTTTAAAGATTCACCATTACTAAAAAAAACTTCACATGTATCCATCTGCAAAACCGTCCTTTCTTTAGTTACTATGAGTATACCAAAGGTCAGACAGGACACCAAATAGAATGAATTCCTATTTTTTATTTCTGTAGGAACTTTACTTTTTCTGCAGTGATTAAAAAATCAAGCGGTATATCAAAAGCTTCTACTGGAAATGACCCTAATTTCTGTTCTTTAAAAACTAAAGAAATAGTCGTTCCTTTATAGTCCGCTAAGAACCGATCATAATAACCGCCGCCGAATCCTACGCGGTATCCTTTCTCCGAATAAGCTAATCCAGGAACGATTACTAAATCGATTTTTGATTTAGGGATAGCCGGCAATGTTTTAAGGGGTTCTGTTAACCCGAACGATGAAGTTTCCATAGGAGTAGTTGAAGAATAAACCACAAAATCCATCTCTCGGTTTTTCTTCGTCCTAGGAACAACAACGGTTTTTCCTTCTCTCCAAGCTTTTTCGATAATCGGATAAGTAGACAGCTCCAATTCTTGAGATAAGGTAAGTGCTATTATTTCAGCTTTGTTCCATTGTTCCATTCCAAAAAGCAGTTCGTAAATATTTTTTTCTTGTTCTTTTTTTTGTTCAAACGGTAAATTATTCAGCCGTTTTATCATTTGCTGCCGAATTTCCTTTTTTGACATCTTATTTTACCTCCTTAAGAAAAAAAGTGCTGAGAATAATTACTCTCAGCACTTTTTACCCTTTATGATCAGCTACCAAATTCACCGTATAAAAAAACAACAGAAATTCTGTTGTTATTTTGTTTCACGATGTAAAGTAACGACGCGTTCGCGCGGGCAATATTTCTTAAATTCTACACGATCCGGATTGTTACGTTTGTTTTTCTTTGAGATGTAATTACGTTCTTTACATTCAGTACATTCCAATGTGATATTTACACGCATGATTTTCCCTCCAAGCACTAAACAATAATTGAAGTTACATTTCGTAAACTTCTGACTTAAATATCATATCATTTTTTTGAAAAACATGCTAGTATTTTTTTCAGGTTGTAAAGTTTTTTTACTTTACGAAGTTCTTTGCATTTATTTATTTTTATTATTGATAAAAAATTAGGTACAAAAATTTTCATTTATTTTCATTTATTATTAAAGAATATTTTCGATTTTAAGGATACGGGCATAAAGTTCAATACCTTTGAGTAAAACTTTTTCGTCAAAATTAAATCTTCCGCTATGGAGTGGAGAAGTCCATCCTTTGTCAGGTCTGCTAGTCCCCAAAAACATGAACACTCCTCTTATACCTTCTTGATAAAAGGAAAAATCTTCAGCAAGCATCACTGGCTTTATAACTTGGAAAGCCTCTTTATCAAGAGAATCCATGATCAGCTGAATCATTTTTTCATCATTGATAACAGCCGGGTAAAAATCTGTAATATCCAAAACACAGTTGACAGCTGTTATGCTTTTTATGCCATCACAAATAGCTGCTAGTCTTTCTTTTATTTTTAGGTAAGTTGCTGTATCGTAACTTCGAATTGTTCCAGAAAGTTTTGCTTTTCCTGCCACAATATTACGTACTTCCCCTGCTTGTAAAGTGCCAATATTCACTACTGCTGGTTCCAAAGGGTCTAAGTTTCGGCTTACAATATTTTGGACAGCCAATACGACATGGGCAGCAGCGACAATAGCGTCATTGCCAAGATGCGGCTGACCAGCATGAGCACTTTTCCCTTCCAAGGTTATATTGAATTCCCCATTTCTAGCCATAAGCGGTCCCGTAGCTAATCCAATTTTCCCTTCAGGAAGATCTGGATAGACATGATAACCATAAATTTTATTGACATTAAGTTTTTGAAGGATACCTGATTCCATAATTACTTTTGCTCCGCCAGGGCCTTCTTCAGCCGGCTGAAAAATCAATACTACAGTCTTTTTTAATTCAGGGAGTGATTTCAAATACTTTGCAAAGCCTAGAAGAAGGGCCATGTGCCCATCATGACCACAAGCATGCATTCTGCCAGCATGCTGAGAAGCAAAACTCATGCCGGTTTCTTCTGCCACTTCTAAAGCGTCCATATCTGAGCGAAAAGCTATCGCTTCAGTTGTCTTACCTTCAAGAACAGCTATCCAACCTGTCTGTGCTACACTACAAGGTTCGTATCCATATTCCAGCAGCTTTTTTTTCACATAAGCCGAAGTCTTTGGCAGGTTAAAGCCAATTTCAGGTATTTGATGCAACTCTCTTCTTATGGTGGTAACAGTTTCAGTTAACTCTTCTATTTTCACATTCAATTCCCCAATTCTTCCATTACTTCTTCAAATGTATCCAAAAATAATTGAATATCCTTTTCTTCAACCACAAAAGCAGGTAATAACCGGATAACTGATTTTCCTGTAACATTCAACAACACGCCTTTTTTAAAGGCGGCGTCTTTGATTTTAGCGGCATGAATTCCCACATCAACTCCAATCATGAGGCCTAATCCACGTACTTCTAAAATAATAGTTGGATACTTTTGTTGTAATTTTACCAGCTCTGTAAAAAGAAGTTGTGACATACGATGGATATGTTCTTGAAAGTCATTTTCCAGAATTACGTCAAGCAAAGCTTTTCCTGCAGCTGCAGCAACAGGATTTCCGCCGAAGGTCGTTCCGTGATCCCCTGGACTCAGTACTTCTTCTAACCTTTCACTAACCAACATAGCGCCAATCGGCAAGCCGCCTCCAAGCCCTTTCGCAAGAGTTACAATATCAGGTACGATATCGAAATATTCATAAGCAAAAAGCTTGCCCGTTCGAAAAAGACCTGTTTGAACTTCATCAATAAGAATAAGTACATCATATTTTTGAGCTAATATTTTCACTTTATTGATAAACTCTTCTGTAACTAATCGAATGCCTGCTTCGCCTTGAACGACTTCGAACATAATCCCACACGTCTGTTCATCCACTGCGTTCTCTAAAGCAGAAAGATCATTTAACGGAACATGTTTTACTCCTGGCATAACTGGTGCAAATTGTGCTTTATATTTTTCATTGCCTGTTAAACTAAGCCCTCCTATTGTCCGTCCATGGAACCCGCTCTCCAAACTAACAAAATTCACTTTATCCGGATCTTTTTCTCTGCCATATTTTTTTGCTAATTTAATCATGGCTTCGTTAGCTTCTGTTCCTGAATTGGCAAAGAACACTTTACTAGCAAAACTATTTTCAACGAGGCTTTTAGCAAGTTCTACGGTAGAGGGTGCGACAAAGTAATTAGAAAGGTGTAAATAGCTGTCTACCTGCTTTTTTACAGCTTCCATGATCTTTGGATGTTTATGTCCTAAAATATTTACCGCAATACCTGAATAAAAATCTAAAAATTTTCTTCCATCAACATCTGTTAGATACATTCCTTCTGCATCAATGATTTCCAGTGGTAAACGATTATAAAGATTTAAAACATATTTCTTATCGTCATCGATTAAAGCCATTGTCTCTTCACCTCAAACCTTCCATAAGTGCTGTTTTTTTACTTGTTTTTTCATCCTTTATTTTTATAATTCTCGCAGGAGAACCAGCAACAACGGTATTTTCAGGAACATCTTCTAGAACTATCGCACCAGCAGCAACCACTGCGCCTTTTCCGATAGTCACTCCTTCAATTACAACTGCATTAGCGCCGACAAGCACATCATCATGAATAATAACCGGTGAATTTGATGGGGGTTCAAGTACTCCTGCTATAACTGCACCAGCTCCAATATGACAATTTTTACCAATGATTCCGCGAGCTCCTATTACAGCGTTCATATCGATCATTGTATTTTCTCCAATAATCGCCCCAATATTGAGGATAGCCCCCATCATAATAACTGCTCCTTTTTGGATAGTAACATGATCTCTGATATGAGCTCCGGGTTCAATGCGAGCATCAATATGAGTAATATCCAAAAGTGGTATAGCAGAGTTGCGTCTGTCATATTCCAATACAGTATCTACTATTTTTTCTTTGTTTATTTCTATAAATGCCCGGATATCTTCCGCTTCACCAAAGATAGTAAAGCTTCTTCCGCTTCCAAAAATCTTGAGTCCCTCATACGAAACTCCATCTAACTCTCCAATAACGTATAATTTAACGGGTGTTTTCTTTTTAGCGGCTTTGATATAAGCTGCTATTTCATAGGCATCTGTTAAAAAGCTCTCATTCATTGTTATTCCTCCTGGTTTCTTCATAATTCTATTTTCTCATATAAAAAGCAGTTTGTTTGCTTTCCTTTTTTTCTTATTAGCTAGTCTCACTTATCCAATATTTTCTAACATTATTTCGCCTACAGCAACTTTTACTGCTGGACCACTAAGGATAACTGAATCAGCAAATAAAACATTCAGTTCTCCGCCATCAACATGAACTTTCACTTTTTCATCCGTTAACCCTTTTTTATGAGCGATGACCTGTGAAGAAGCAGCTCCGGTTCCGCAAGCAAGAGTATATCCGACTCCGCGTTCATAAGTACGAAGCTTGATATTTTTCCGGTCCAAAATTTGGACAAAATTAACGTTTATCCATTTAGGAAAAAATTCATGGTGACAAAGAGCATAAGCATCTTCATCAGGTACTTTGTCAGCAGTCAAGATGATGCCATGTAAAGTGCCTAAGAACAGGACATCCATCTCATACTCTCTTCCATTGACGATTAGCGATATACTATTTCCGTTGGTCAATGGATGTACTGTATCAGGATAGTCAAGCCTATAGGTGGGTTTGTTTAAATCGATAACAATGTCTTTATAACCGCGGCTTACATCAACCGATAAAATTCCAGCCAATGTTTCCACCATAAATCTCTCTTCAGCAAGAATACCCGTTTCATGAACATATCTTCCGAAACAACGTAGTCCATTCCCACACATAGGAGCAACCGATCCATCTTGATTGTAATAATTCATTTTAATATCAGCTTTTGTTGATTCTCCTGCCATCATAAGGCCATCAGCGCCTATTCCAAAAAAACGGTGGCATACTTTCTTTGCAATTTCTGGCAGTTGGCTTTCATCTATATTTTTATCATCCACAAAAATAAAATCATTTCCCGTTCCATGGTACTTAATAAACTTCATAATTTCCTCCTTCTGAAAGCTCTAGTTTCCTCTGACTTCCCTTAGCTCTAATGAATAGAAATAGCATTATTCCCTTATCCATTAGTAGAAAACTTTTATTTCTAATTTTCTCTAAAACAAAAAAATTAGTCTGCTTTCTAAAAAAACAGCCGTAAGCGAATGCTCACGGCTGTTACTACCTGCAGTCGCCCTACCAAGCTAAAGCACATTTTTCTATCATTGGGCAACGTTAGAAAAATAGTCCCATATTTATTCAACATGGGCCCAGTATCATTATACTTCGGCGTCAGCCCCTTTCCCTAGGTACTCTTGACATGACGCAGCCTCTTTTCGCATGGTATTATTATTTTTTTTATTTTACCGTTAATGTTTTAGGCTGTCAATAAAGAGTTCAAGCTAAAAAATAGTTCGTCTCATTCTAAAATTTCTGCCATTTAGCTAATATAATAAAGCTGCTATATCTTTATTAAGTTTTTTTTACATTCTATGTTTCTAAAAGATAATATGGTAAAATTAAACTTGAAGTTTAAATAAAAGAGGTGAAAATAGTGGATTTATGGATAATAGTGATTATCTTATTAGTTATTGCCATTGCATTGATTGGATGGTCTTTTTATAAAAAAGATAATGGTGAAAAAATTAAAGAAGAATTTGAAGAATTATCTCTTCAATTATTACAAGACATCTACCAATTAAAAAAACGCGTTGCTGTTCTTGAAGAAGAATTAAATATTCATTCAGAAGAAACAGCTACATCAGCAAAAATACATGACGTATTAAAAAAACATGTGATCACTTTATATACTCAAGGAGTAGCGATCGAGGATATTGCCAATCAAACGAGATTATCAGAGGCAACCATTAAAGTTGTGATAGATGACTATATCAATACAAAATAAAAACTTAAAAGAAGGAGCTTTTTGAATGAGTAAACCCACATTACGTTACATGGCACTCGGTTTTTTGATTTCTGCCATCGTTCTGGCTGGATACCGTCTTTTCCTTTACGAGCCACAGGTAAGTGCTGATCATTCGACTAAAAATGATTCTGTTACACTAAGCAAAGAAGAAGCATCCTACAAAGAAAAATATGAAAGTTTGCTAGCTGAAACAGAAGTTGCGAACTTGACTGAAGATAAAGAAAATTCAAAGGACACTGAAACAGCTTCTTCTGAAAAACCAAAAGAAGAAGATTCAGCCACAACATCAAGCGAATCAAGCAAGCCAGAAGTCGTTAAGACAACGATCGTCATTAATGACGGTGATCCAAGTAGTGTTGCTGTGCAACAATTAGAAGATCAAGGAATTATTAAGGATTCATCTGAATTTGAAACATTCCTTGAAGAAAATGATTATATTTCGCTTTTACGTCCCGGTTCTTATGAAGTAACTAGCGAAATGGATTTTCAGCAAATCGCAGATAGCTTAATGGGCCGTTAACCTTAAGTACACAAAAAACCGCTAATTAATTAGCGGTTTTTTGTGCTTTTTGTTGATTTTTCTATTCTTCAGCGTCATCTGAATCAGCATCTTTGGCTACTTCAGCATCTAAGTTTTTATACTTTCCTACACGGAAATACGCATCAAATACTTGACGAGCAATACTTGTGTTTTCTTTATTCGTATTTGGTAACGGTAAATACGGTACCACTACTGTAACCGCAATTTGCGGATCATCAAAAGGAGCATACCCAATAAATGTCCGATTTTCTACCGAAGATCCTTGGGCACTTTCTACAGGCCCAAAGTAACTCGCTTCAGCTGTTCCTGTTTTTCCTGCAGCATCGTATTCAGCACCGATAAAAGCACTTCTCGCTGAACCGTTTGCTCCATGGACTACTTGGTACATTCCTTGCTGCGCGCGGGAAAATTCCGTTTTTCCTACATTAACCGTATTTAAGATTTGAGGTTCTAGTTGAGTTTCTACTGCTCCTAGATTACCATCTTCATCTGTTCCACGAACTTCGCTTACGATTCTAGGCGCAATGCGCTTTCCGCCATTGGCTATAGTTGAGACATATTGGATCATTTGAATGGGTGTATACGTATCATATTGTCCAAATGAGAAAAACAACGGTTGTGCACCAGTAATATCTGTACCGACAAAACCAGAGCCTTCACCTGGCAAGTCGATCCCAGTTTTGATTCCTAAACCGAACTGTGCATAATAAGCTCTTAACTTATCGATGACTTCTCTACTATCAATCTTTAAAGTTGTATTAGGCGTATAGGTATATTGTCCGCCCATTCGCATAGCAACTTTTGACATGTAGACGTTTGATGACTGCTCAAGAGCACTAATATCATTCAGCGCCACACTGCCTCCGCGGTTAAATACTGAACTGATCGTATTACTTCCCGGAAATTTCAACGGTTCATCCACAAGTGTATTATCATCTAATGTCAGTGCACCATCCATATAACCGGCCAAGACGGTCGCTGGTTTCACTGATGATCCCATTGAAAATGCCCCATTAATTGCCCCTAAAGCATCATCTTCAATTTTCCCTGTCGATAAATTGATTTTTTGTCCAGTCATTGCCAGTATTTTACCGGTATTGGGATCAGAAGCGACCACATAAACACGGTCATTTAATCCTTGACGGTGCTGCACCAAAGAATCTCGCGCAATATCTTCTACTATTTTCTGAAAGTTCATATCGGTCGTCAATACCAAATTATCCCCTTTTTTCCCGGCATAGCTTTGGATCGTATTAACGATATCGCCATTTTGATTGGTCTCTGTAGCTGATTTTGATTTTGAACCGCTTAGGACTTGCTCATACTGCAATTCCAAATTGCTATTTCCTACCCGGTCATTACGAGCATAGCCTTTAGCAAGATAAGTAGCAGCCTTATTGTCCGGCAGCCCTTTCGCTTCTGTGGTCACATCCCCTAAAATGCTTTTTAACATTTCTCCTTCAGGGTAAGTCCGAACCCAGTCAGTACCTGTATCAACGCCAGGTAAAGCCAACAAGTTTTCACTAACCTTGGCCACTTCTTCATCCGTCACATTTTCACTTTTGATATTGATCGTTGACAAAGCGTAGGCGCTGTTCATTCGTTTAAAAATTGCCGCTGCTTCTTGTTCTTCTGCAGTAAATTGAATATCTTCATCTGTTACATGGTTAACTTGTGCTTGATAAAGTTCCGTTGCAGGCAAATTCAATTCCTTTTCTGATAAACGTTTATTTATTTTGCTTTCATTTAACGCTATCCAAAAATCTTGCAAATCTCTTTTAGATACGTCGAAATCTTCTTTTGTATCCAATTCCGTCACATGGGGCATCTCGATATATTGAGCCAAATTCATTGCAATGGTTGCCATATCTTTTCCGGATATCCCTTTACCCCTTGTATAGGTGATTGCTTGAAGAGGAGTATTCCCCACTAACTTGCGGTACTGGCTGTCATAAATCTCGCCACGCGGTACCGTTCCAGTTGCCAGAGTTGTTTCTGTCCGTTGTACTTGAGTTTCAAATTCTTCGCCTTGCACGATTTGTAAATAGCCTAAACGCAAAATAAGCGTCGCAAACAATAAAAAGACCGTGAAAAATAAAAGATTTAAACGAAAAGGTATGTGCGACTTTTTTTTATTATTCTTTTTTTTATTCGATTTCACTCCTACACCTTCCTATTCCACTTAACTTCGTCTATTGTAACAAATCCAAACAAAATTAACCATTGAATGAAGAATTTTTTAATTATTCCTTAGCAATCTATGCTATTCTAGACATTAGAAATCTATCTTTATTTTTGAAAGACTTATTTATTGGAGTGAGTATCGTGCAATTTTCAATTAAATCTTTTTTCTATAAACAATGGCCTCTATTATTGGCCTTTTTTATCCCTTTGTTGATAATGTCAGGCATTTATATTATTCAAGGAGTTTACCCTTTTGGTAATGGTTCGTTAATGACTGTTGATTTAGGACAGCAGTACGTTGACTTTTTTTCTTATTACCGACAAACTTTTTTTGAAGACCCTTCTAGTTTTTATTATTCTTTTTCTAAAGCTATTGGCGGCGATATGGTGGGGTTATGGGCTTATTATTTGACCAGTCCTTTTAACCTTCTGTTTTTACTTTTTCCGCATAGTCAAGTTTCCCTAGCTATTACTTGTTTGACTCTTTTAAAAATCAGTTTAACAGGATTAAGTTTTGGTTGGTTACTAAGAAAAGCTTTTAATGGAAACGGCTTTATTTTAGCAGCATTTTCTATCAGCTATGCTTTAATGGGTTATACGATCGTCAATCAACTAAATGTTATGTGGCTGGATGGATTGATTTTTTTACCTTTGATTGCGCTGGGTGTTGAACAGCTGCTTTTTCAAAAGAAAGGATTAACTTATTCACTTTTTTTAGCTCTTGCTTTATTTTCGAATTACTATATTAGCTACATGATCTGCTTATTTTTGATCGGCTACTTTCTTTTTCGTCTTACTGGAATGTCCTACTCGCATTCGCTATCTTTTAAAGAAAAAGTAAAAGAAAACTTTCAGCTGATTGGTTTGTTCTTATGGCACTCTTTATTAGGTGCCGGCTTGAGTGCTATTTTGTTACTGCCTACTTTTCATTCTTTGCTGGGAAGTAAAGCCAGCTATACTAAACTGGTTTTTGATTGGGAACTGGCTTTTCCTTTCCATGAAATGCTTTCAAAATTAATGATCGGCGCTTTTAATTTTGATCAAATGCCTACTGGCTATCCCAATCTTTTTATCGGGAGTTTAGCCTTGGTTTCTTTCGGGTGTTACTTTTCCAATCGGGCTTTTCCGTTTCGAGAACGAATCACAGCCTTGTTGTTAATGATTCTTTACGTAGTCTCAATGAATTTAAAAGCTTTTAATATGGTTTGGCATGCTATGCAGTATCCAATTTGGTATCCTTATCGTTTTTCTTTTGTTGTCTGTTTCTTTATGATTTTAAACGGCTATCGCAGCTTTATGAAAATGGAAGGGTTACGACCACTTGAAACATTCTTCAGTGTTATTTTAGTTACGGTTATCGGA